>DATLHW010000436.1:0-17583 GCA_035539675.1 Burkholderiales bacterium
TTGTTGATCAACTCGATCAGACGTGTTGAATCAGTCGAATCGCAGACTGCGATAACCAGAATGTAAGGGTGGTCCTGTTTCAGCATTTGTAGAAACGTTCGATCAGCTTCGCTTTGCACGTCGAATGCGCAAACCATGGAGCTGACTTGCGTCTTCTCCAGCGTTCGAAAAACTTCCATGAGATTGGCTGCATGCAGGACATTGATCTTAGTGTTCATCTCCGTATGCGTTTGTTCGAATAGCGTGCGCTTTGCATCGACTACCAGTATGGCTTCTTTATCGGCAGTTGCGGGCGCGGCGAATTCTTCGATAGTTGGCGGCGGCCGATGCTGAACGGGGAGGGGAACGACATCGGCCAGTTTCTTCGGCGGCTCATCGGCAGTCGCAGGCGTCGATGACGCGTTGACTGACGGAACCGTTTGAGCCAGGCTTCTCGCGAGATCGATGGCTTCAGTAACTGTTTGCTTTAGCTTTGCGTTGTCCCACGGCTTTTGCAGGAAACGATGGACTTCCACATCGTTGATTGCCCCAAGAATTGCATCTGTATCCGAATACCCCGTTAGCAGGACGCGGATTGTATCGGGCGAAAGATCACGTGCGTGACGAAGGAGCTCCACGCCAGTCATGGTCGGCATACGCTGGTCAGAAACAATAACATCGAATTTTTTAGTCTTTAACAGCTCCACCGCTTCAAATCCATCAGTCGTTGTCGTAACGTTGTAACCCACTCGAAATACAACTCGAAGCGCGGTTAGTATCGATGGCTCATCATCGACAAATAGCAAGGAAGGTTTGTCCATTATTGTGTGAACGTTGGCTGGGCTTGTCATTTTTATATTTCCTTCTTCCGTTATTTGAGTAAGTTCTATGCGGTGGCGAGGAATTGACTGTGCATTTCTTGCCCATGTTCTTCGTAGAGCGAAGCCGATGGCTGGATCGGTAAGGTAACTGTGAAGGTTGTTCCCTTCCCGATCTCTGACTTAACTGCAATCTGGCCGCCATGTGAGGTAATGATCTTTTTACAGGTGCTCAGTCCAAGGCCGGTGCCGGACCCCGCCTTTTTGGTGGTGAAGAATGGCTCCCAGATTTTTGACAGATTTTCTGCTGGGATTCCCGATCCTGTGTCACTGATCGCGATGGATACCTCGCCAGCGGAAGCCATCGCAGTTTCGATAACAATTTCCCCAGAGGAGTCCGGCATTGCTTGCGCGGCATTTTTGATTAGATTAAGCAATACCTGATTGATCTGGGCCATGTCACAATTGATCGGCTTTGTGTCGCCAAAGCGCTTGGTGAGTTGGATGTTTTTGAGAAAGTGTCTCGCCATTATCAGGGTGCTATCGATACCTTCCTCGACCTTGGAGGCGGAGATCTTGCTGCGGTCCAGCCGAGAGAAATTCAACATGTTCACTACGACTTGATGAATGTATTCGACGTTCTTGATGCCCTCACCGAGTAATTGATCCATGGCGCCCAGAGCGTCGAACGAAGTCAATTCCTCGTGCAACTCGTTGACTCGCGTTAATTGACCGCCCAAGTCGCTCTTGCGTTTCGTGCGTCCAGCATCATCCGCGGGCGGTGGTGTGGAAAGCATTGTAGCGAGTGAGCCGGACGCATCGACGTATTCACGCAGCATGCCAATAAGATCGGTTGAGCTTTGCAATCCGCTCTTGACCGCCGCAAGCGGCGTATTCACTTCGTGCGTAATGCCGGCGACCATTTCTCCTAGCGCATTCATTTTTTGGGCATGCACGAGTTGAACTTCGTTCTCTTTCAATTCCTTTGTTTGCTTGTCGACGAGCTCGGCCAGACGTCTCCGCTCTGTGGCGTTGCGATAAGTTATAACCCCGGCCGCGCCGAATACTAATAACAACGCGCCAGCGCTATACCACAACAGAGCCTGCTGGTAGACGTATTGCTGCGCCAGTTCCGCCTCGAAGCGAGCTGTCAATGCGTCGCCGAATGCATCGACCTTGGCGGAGACGGGAACCTGAGAGATCTCACGCAACAACTCCATCTGCTTGGTCCGTAAATTCAGGATCGCGTCCAGGTGCGACATCAGGTTGTCCACTGCTTCTCGAACTGAAGCAGGATAGGTGGATGAAGATTCACGCACCTTTTCAATTGATGCTTTGAGAAGTTCCGCAGTGTCGGCGTCTGGTACGGAGTTATAACGAAGCGCTTCGCCAACCAAAGTGCTGACGTGGCCCTCGAGATGCACCATGGTGAGGGCTCCACGAGTCGCCGCATCCGCGAGTTTGGCTCCCCTCATTTTTGTACGCAATGCAGCGATCGCCGCGTCGATCTGCCGAGATGCGGTCGCCGAGTCGGCTTTGCTTGCCGCTACTAGGGTTTTCTCCAGTTCATCGAACGTACTCGGAATGTCTCGCATCAGGCGGGCTCCTTCTGACATACCGACATCCCGCTCGGAATACATTTGAGCACGAATGTCCTTATGTGCAGTCGGGGCGTAGCGTAACGAGTTTTTCAACAAGGAATTTTGCGCTTTGAATCGATCGATCAACATTGCCTTTTTATCGATGGTGGTGTGAATCTCCTCGGCGCCTTTTTGCAGATCAGCGTCGCCCAAACGTTTTGTTTCTGCTTCAAGCGTGACGAAGATATCGTTGAATGTTCTTAAGGGCCGTATCAGCGCATCGTAGGAGCGAATGATCTCCGCTTGAGCCTTTAAGACGTCCGCGCTCCAATCGGAGTCGAGTTGTTTGATGTCTTTAAGGAGCCCCAGCGTGGCGCTTTGCTGAGCGGCGTTGATCGCGCGACTGTTAGCGTAAAGGTAAAACCATCCGGCAGTGAGCGCCGCGAGAATCAGGCCAGCAATTGCGAAGCGCAATACGGTCTTCATTTTTTTACTCCTTTATTTCGCCCGTAAGGCTTTTGAGGAACTTGATGATGAGCGCCTTGTCCTCCGCTGGCGCCGTGCGGCCAAGTTGATAACGGAACATCACATCGACCGCCTCTTCCAAGGAGGCGGCGGCGCCGTTATGGAAGTAGGGGGACGTTAGCGCCACATTACGCAGGCTGGGCACCTTGAAGGTGTGTAAGTCTCCTTCATCCTTGGTGATGTTAAAGCGGCCCTTATCGGCATCTGTAAGTGGTTTTCCCTCCTTTACGCGGTCGGCGAAATAGTCTCTCATCGCGCCAAACTTCTGGACCATGTTGCCTCCCACATTCACCCCCTGGTGACACCCAACACAGCCGTACGCCTTGAAGCGCTGATAACCGAGCTTTTCGTCAGCTGTGATCGCATTGCTGTCGCCACGCAAATACTTATCGAAACGGGACGGCGTAATCAGCGACCGTTGATAAACGGCGAGGGCGTCGGCAATGTTATCCGGCGTCATACCGGTCGAATAAATAGTTTTGAATTCGCTGACTAGCGGCTCATCTTTAGAAAGCTTGCCGATGACTTCTTCCCAGGTCGAACCGAAGACCCGGGGACTTTTGACTACTTTGTGAGTGAGATCTTCCAGAGATACGGCGCCGCCAGTCCATTGTTGACGGAAATTGAAACCGGAGTTGAACACCGATGGACTATTGAAGATGTGTTTTACACCTCCAGCCCCAATGGTTACTGGACGTGGGTCCGCACCGCCATGTTGAAAACTGTGACAACTGATACAAGCGACGCTGTTGTCTTTTGCAAAGCGAGAATCGCGAAATAGTTTCGACCCCAGTGTTACCTTGCGTTGGTCAAACTTGAGATTATTGGGGAGCGGATCCAGCGGCTCATCAGATTGGGCTAGCGCGATGTTCGCCATCATGACACTGACTACTAACAGCGGCGCGGCCCGAAGACAACGATTCGTGAGGAAAGCCATGCAAGAGGTCTCCTTGATGTTTGTGCATCGATCGTTCAACGCATACAACTGCTGTTGAAAAGACTCTACGCAGTGCACGAAGCAGCTACCGTGCCGTCTTAATATGTTTTTCCAAGCATTTGTTTTTATAATTAATTACCAAAGTACCATGAAGATAGAGGGGAGGATGAGTTTGCAAATTCGCAACACATTAAATACAGGTGAATTGCACTATTGAGAGATTTCCCAATCGCACTATTGCTTTTTTCGTAGAGAAAGGCGGGATTGTCATTGTTCGTTGCCCCAGTGCTTTAAAACGAGATTGTGTCGTCCCCACACTTCGAGAAGGGTGGGGGTGAGCACACAATTATCGATATCGGTTTATTTTTTTATTCAAGCGTAATAGACAACTTGTTCGTGCGCGGCCTATTGCCCCAAGCAGCGCTAACCCCGCGAGCAATGGCAAGCTAATGTCGCGTGATCCATCGCTTACAACGCATCCCCCACCACCACTACCACTACTTCCGACGTTAGCAGCGCCACTTGCCAACATTTTATTGCCCGACACGGTATCCGACGGCATAGAGTTGTTTTGTTCGCCTTGTAGTACTGTGCGGCTCGCCTCATTGGAGTATCCACTTTCATTGCGAGATGGGTCATAGGTCGTGACCGTGAAGAAGTATGTTCGTCCTGCTAATAGTCCTTTGACTGTGTATGAGTTGGAATTTCCCGCATCGACCTTCGCGGTATAGTTTCCGCTCTCTTCTCCGTAATGAACCATATAGCCTGTGGCGTCTGAATCCTCGCTTTTATCCCAGGTTAAATCGACATCGAAAGCGAATGCGCAATTTGCTCCTAACAATAGAAAAGCGAATAGCGCCGATGAACAAAGTAAACGACGAGACGCGCTCGAAAAACGTGTAGAAAAAAACCACATAATCTCTCCAAAAAATGCGCAAAAGAATCCCTCCTCGTCCTCATGAAAAGACGAGTCCGATGACGAGTGCGCTACGTCAGGCGCTTCGAGGGGCATCTGAAAAAAGACATTGACGCTTGTCCACGCCGTGAGCACCTCTTGCTTGGGTGTTGCGGTAGACGTTTTGAAGCGAGGGAGACAGAAACGGATAGAACAAGCCGAGAGTGGCGCTATGAGGCATAGCCTCACGCAAACGATCACTGAGTTAAAACCCGAAGGGCTCTAGCAAGTTCAGTGTTTCTCGTAGATCAGTTCTCGAATCTGGCAATCCCGCCATCGTATAGGCCTTGCGCCTACAGACCGGTGACTTTACGCCCCCAACTCACGCTGGGTTTGCCCTTCTCAGATTACGGAGTAGGGGGAGCATGGGCTATGCCAGAAATTGAAGAGCAATACGAGAATGGCGGATTCGGTTAATTTTGTTTTTAACCCGCATGCAAGTAAAACAGAATACAACCAATACTTTAGTTTCGTTGATGGCGCGTTCGGTATTCTTGCACTAGGATTGATCGTAGAGTTGAAACGATAATCGACGATGTATCTAACGCGTCAGAAGGTGACGCGCTCTGTCATTACTCATGACGCATGACGTCATCATTTGACGAGAGTCGACAGCTTGAGTGATGAACTCATCTGCTGTGCGCCAGAGCGGGACGCGTCACGAAGTGAGTGTAGTAAATCATCATGCATACACAGAGGCAATTCGCGAGCATGACAAGCACGCCACCTGCAAAGCTCCACCACTGCCCCAGGACAGGGTAATAACGGAGATTCCATACGCCATACAAAAAGAAAAAAGCAGTGCTCATGATACTTACGCCACGCACCTCGCGATCACGATACAAAATTCTCACGTTATTCAGCACCATTAACGCCGCGATCGCTTGGAAAACGCCATTAATAAAATCATCGCTCATGCCCTCGCTCCCTTGTCTTTTTTGTGAATTGTTAAGACGCGTTTGTGGAGCTTCATCGCAATTGGCGTGCCAATGTTTGACGAGGACAACGGAATAAGGGAAGTCACTATTTTTTCGGTGAAATTATTACCCTTCTATTTCAAACGAAACTTTTTTCTCTTCCAATCTTGCAAGAAACTTGATATCAGGAAATTTCAAGAATGCGAAATGCAGCGCGATTACAATAGCTATTGCTGTAAAGAACGGAAAAGCGTGGCCTCACGCGCCATCCAATTAATCCGATCTCGGAAACGCCACGCTAGCGGCCAAGCCGCCACCTTCTCGCGGGGAAAGTTCGAATGTCGCCCCATGCAACATCGCAATACGATCAACGATCGCAAGCCCGAGTCCGGCGTTGCCAGCATTGCTACGAGCGGACTCCATTCGTGTGAAGGGACGTTTTAATCTATCCACTTGATCCAGCGGAATGCCAGGCCCTCTATCAAGCACCGTCAAAGTTATATGGTCGTCGTTTATATCCGTCCGAACGACAACTTCCCCCTCAGCGTACTTCAACGCGTTCGTGATTAAGTTATCGAGCAGCCGTTGCATGGCGAGGGGACGTAGAGACATCATTGGAAGCAAGGCTACCTGCGCGTTGAGCCGGGCATCCAGCAGGCTGCTTCGTTTCACAGCGGACGACACCAACGTATTCAGATCAATCAGCTCCGCGGGTTCATCGCTGGCGGCGCGGGCAAAGTCAAGGAACTGCTGAATGATAGCGTCGATCTCTTCGATATCTTGCTCCATGCCGGCATGAAGTTCTTTTTCAATATTGCTGGCGATGTCGATGCTCAAACGTAAACGCGAGAGTGGCGTACGTAAATCGTGCGATACGCCAGCCAGCAATAAGGCTCGTTCAGCATCGTGATTGCGAATATCGTCCGTCATTTGATTGAACGCACGGTTCAAATCGCGTATTTCACTGGGACCCGATTCATGAAGACGTAGCGGCGTCTTGCCGGCGCCGAGTTCAGAAACGGCGCTCCTCAATTCGCGTAACGGCCTGTTCACTCGGCGCACCAGGATATACGCCCCAAGCAGCACAAGCAGAGCGGAGAAAGCCATCCAGCCAAACCATAACCAGGGAGGGCTGCGTTCGATTTGCTTGCGAGGAATGGAAATCCAATATTTTTCGTTGTTGATACTGAGCCGGACCCACAACGCCTTACCGCCCGATTGCTGAACAAAAAACTCCGCGCCATCGCCCAACGCCTTCCGTAAATAGTCGGCGAAGTCCTGGAGCTGCTCGCTTTGCGGCTCGTTTGCCGGTAGTTGTCCAGCAGCATCGGGAATGACGCGAATACCTTGCGTCTCTTCAAGAATATCAAGGAAATCGATGCGCTCATCTTCAGGCAACGCTTCCAGCGCTGCCCCTATGACACGCAGTTGCCCCGTCACCAAGGACGCCATTTCCTCGAAGAGCGGTCCGCGGTTGTAGGCGCGGAATAGAAAAACGGCGAATAGCTGCGTGATGATCAACACCGCCGCGATAACGAAGACGGTTCTGCCGAGCAGAGTTTTGGGGTGATGGAACAAGTTTATCAACGATAATTTGTGTAAATGTTCTTGGATGAAATAACTACACTAAGCATCAGCTTGTTTTGCGCTTAGGTATTGGGACGTCCTTCCGGAATAAAAACATAGCCAAATCCCCATACTGTTTGAATGAACCCGGGATTCGATGTATCGGTCTCAATCAAACGTCGAAGTCGTGATATCTGAATATCGATGCCCCTATCGAATGGGCCGTACTCGCGACCACGAGCTAATTCAGTAAGTTTCTCACGGGACAACGGCTCGCGTGGATGAGTCGCCAGCACCTTCAACAACGCGAACTCACCGCTGGTCAACGACAATGGTTCATTGTTCTTCGATAGCGTACGCGTTCCGAGATCGAGTGTGAACTCACCGAAAGTGAGCGTGGCGCCATTCGCTTCCGGCGCCGCGGGCTGCGGCATTGGCGCCTGACGGCGCAGCACTGCTTGAATTCGCGCCGCCAGTTCACGGGGATTAAAAGGCTTCGGCAAGTAGTCGTCCGCACCCATTTCCAACCCGACAATGCGATCCACTTCGTCTCCTTTCGCCGTCAGCATGATGATCGGAACTCGATCCCCCTTCGCGCGTAATCGTCGGCAGATCGCTAATCCATCTTCTTCCGGCAACATCAAATCAAGCACGAGAAGATCGTACCGTTCGCGGGCGAGCTGACGATCCATCGAGGCGCCATCAGGAATGGCGTCCACCGCATATCCCTGTTCATTGAAGTAACGTTTTAGAAGCTCGCGAAGGCGAAGGTCATCATCGATGACGAGAAGTTTTATTCTTGACATAAGGCTTCCTGAAAACTCGACAAATACAAAAATGGGTGGCTCTCGATTCAGCAACTACGAGAGCGCACGCAAGCGTATTTTCAATTGCTTAGCCGGTTCGGTCGGGGAGGATATGTAACAAGTTGTTTCGTAAGTTCCCACCTTAGGTCCGGCAGCAATATATTGTTACACAGTGAAACAGCTTGCTGCGCCGCTGACCCGTATAAATAACGTTGTTGGAATTGCATCCGCGCCAACAATTCAAACCAGGGAGCTTCATATGAAAAAAAAGACACTGATTGCAGCCACAACCATGATGATCGTGTTTACCGTCGGCCCGGCGCTTGCCGGCACGAATGATCCAGGCGTGAATGTGCGTCAGCATCGTCAGCATGATCGTATAGGACAAGGTGTGCGATCAGGTGAACTAACGCGATCTGAAGCCCAATCGTTGCGGCAGGAGCAGCGTGCGATACGTACCGAGGAACGGGCGTATAAGTCAGATGGTGTGCTCACGCGCGCTGAGCGTCGTGATCTGCGACAGGATCAGAAGCAGGCGAGCCGGAACATTTACAATCAGAAACACGACGATGAAAAACGCGTTCCGTGAGTCATTATTTTTGTAAGTAAAAGTGAAACCATTTCCCATTTTTCTCTTATTGGCGACCTTATGGGCGAGCGTTTGCTCGCCGGTTAGCATCGCCTTCGCGGGAGATCGGGAAAAGCCGGGGCCGGGTCAATTTCGTAATACTCATCCCCAAGAGCGCCGACAAGCAGCAGCCCCCTTTTATCAAGAGCGGGCTATGGACCCGGATAAATTTCGACAGCGCCGCGAGGAAATGCGGGTTCGTCGAGCAGAGCGGTTGAGGCAAGCGGATAAAAATGGCGATAGCGCGATTAGCCGCGAAGAAGCGGGCCAGTCGATGCCTCATCTTTCAAGACATTTTGAAGAGGTCGACGCCAACCGAGACGGCCGAGCCACGAAAGATGAGGTAAAAGCGTTCCGAGAAAAACGGATGCAACAACGCCTTGATCGCCGTCGTGGTGATCCGCGGTTTTGAATGGGATTTAGAAGAAAGCGACGGAATTATCGAAACAGCGTTTTTAGAAGCAATATTTTAGAGGAACTTTTAGAGGACATCATAGTCAGATCTTATGATGTAAGAATGACGTTTTAGTAGGCAGTTTGTTGGGAAGCAGCAGCGATAGGAAGCGTTGGACAGTCGTTTCCTGTCTTTTCAAGAGCGCGGAATTCCGCGCTCTTTTTTATGAATTACAGTTGTTCCCGCAAATGCTAAGATTTTTTCGTCGCTTAAGATTAGTCTGTGACAAGACTTGACGACTTCAATGACTGGTCGGGGCGAGAGGATTTGAACCTCCGACCACTTGCACCCCATGCAAGTACGCTACCAGGCTGCGCTACGCCCCGAAGCCGCGCATTATACCCAGGCATGCTGATGGATGCTATACCGGATGTGCAAAATACGAGGACTCTCGGTATTTATCTTTCACTACTTGGGAGGTTATTCCGTACATTTTCCCTTAGGTCTGCGTCGAATCCGCTTCATCTATTGGAACCCCTACACGTCGGGGAATAAGGTCTGCATCCAACAAGCGCTCGATTCGGCTAAACACATCCAGGCGAGAGAAGGGCTTTTTCATAAAATCGTCAGCGCCGATCCGATTCGCGTAGAACTGTTCTGTTGCCTGTTCGTTGCCACTAATCAGGATCACCGGAATGTGTCGCGTTATCGGATCTCGCCGCATCGTTCGTAGCGCCGCGAAACCATCCATTCCAGGCAAAACAAGATCGAGAAACACCAGGTCGGGCCGCTCTAACCGCGCTAACTCTACGCCCCTTTCGGCGTCCAATGCTTCCAGCGGCACACAATTCACGGAACGCATTATTTTCCTGAGCGTGGCAACGACCGTGGGCGAGTCGTCAATGATCAGCACACGCGTGCCCTCCCGTGGATTTATCCGCTTCCGGCGCCGCCGTTCGCCGGGCGGTGGCTTTGGGATCGCCGTGTCATCGGTAGGTTGTCCTGGTGTCGTCTTGTCGAAAATAGACCGAAGTTGATCAAAAATTCCCACGATCGCCCTTTCTCAATTGGTCCAACCTGAAATACTTAGTTTTGATAGTACCGGGTCATCGAGATTTTCGGCAACGTAAATATATAAGCGCCCCTTTAGACCGCCTAGCTCCAGCTAAAGGTAGCGCTGTTTCAGAAGGCCGTTGGATCGCAATTGTCTCAACGGATGCGATGCTCGCGTGAGCATCGTGCGTGTGCCGATCATTGATTTATCAGACATCAAAAACAACTGAAAAGGCGCAGCTATCAACCGAGGCGCAAATCATGCGGCCGAGGGAGAAGCCTCAGGCGCACTACGGACGACTCCGTACGTCATAGCTCCTCCCATCACTCTCGGCCCATTTCATGGCTTTTTAGAAATAACGCCACAGGCATCTAGCACCCCAGGTTATTCCCCGCTTCTACTTTTAGCATGCTTGTGTACGACTGAAAGTACAGAATTCGCTTCAGTACTTTTTCACCGCCCCGGCCGCCACACTCTAAAGCACCGTTGATGCTGCGAACGGTTTCCCCGAAACCCGAACCGCGGGTCATTGCATCATGCGGCGTCATGGTTCCAGCGCCAGACTGCGTCATCCAGAACCAAAGCGCTGTTTTCCACGCGATGGTTGAGTTACTGGATACCAACTCAGGTTGTTGCAAAAGCGGCAGTCCTAATTCCTCTCCAATTGAACCGTAGTTGTAGTTCCAACTAATCTGAATCGGGCCACGACCAAAGTACATTTTTCCCGAAGCGCATTGATATCTGCTGTTCGAATCACAATAAGCGGATTTGTTGATCTCCTCGATGTAAAACAGACCGCCCGTTTCGTGAGCAACATTTGCCAAGAACGCCGCTGCTTCTTGTTTACGAACTGTATCACTGCCAGTATTCGCGAAGGCTGGGTAGGAACGTATCGCGTTGACGAGGCCCTCATACGTGTACACCTGGTTCCGCGACGGAAACATGTTATTGAACTGTTCCTCAGTCACAGGGAATTGACCGGGCGGTATCGGCGGTCCAACCGGCTTGTCTCCACCTCCACCTCCACCTCCACCTCCACCTCCACCTCCAGGGGGCGGTGGTAGTGGTCTATCGGGGACTCGTCCCTCCCTCGCTGCTTGGCCAGCGGCTGAAATGTATACCGATGTTTCTCGTGATGTCCCTGTAACACGGTCCACGGATCTCTGCGCATTCGTAGTCGATAGCGAGCTTGACACCCCAGATGTCGACGTCTGAGGTGAAGTCCCTGGTGGCGCCGTCGATTCGCCGGGGGGCGTGGTCTGCTGGGAGGTCGTCGAGGAAGAGCCCGATGCTGTGGTCCTGGATGTTGTTGTCTGGCGCGAAGCGATCGGCGATATGGCCTTGTCGCCATATGGCGTGGTCTGCCGAATAGTAGTCGACGGGGCGCCTGATGCGGTAGTGGTGGACGTTTGCCTTGGAATCCCCGATGAACTTCCAAGCGTGGCGCCTGTTGTGGTCTGCCGTCTCGTTTCCGTCGAAGTACTCAATTCGTCGGATGACGTCGTTTGGCGGGCAATTGCCGAAGAGCGAATTGGTGTAGGGGATACAGACGTCGACTGTGAAGTGTCTGTTGCCACATTCGGTCCAGCAGATGGTGTTGCTCGCCGCGAACTTGGTGGCGGAACACTTGAAACGGGAGCACTTGAAACGAATGTAGAAGATTGTCGTGATGCACTCGATGGGACGCCAGCTGAGCGGGGCGTTGATGATGTTCGAGATACAGGTGGATTACCCGACGATGACGTGCTGTTTAATTGCCTAGAGCCGTCAGCCGACGAACCCGAAGATGCTGCGCCTGCCTGCATCGACTCGTCTTGGTATTGCGTAGCATCCGAGGTTGATGCCGATCCTGGTGTTACTTCCGAGGATCTGGAAGGGAATGTCCCCGCTCGAGAGGATCGTTTCGACGCTGAAGGCTCTGAACCGCTTCTCGCGTCGGCTCCACCATTTGATACATCGTCGCCATGCCCACCAACGGAACCATTACTGGCCAATGACGAACTCCTAGCGGATACCGGATTGCCAGTTCCGGTAGATTCCGCATTATGTAGGGTACATTTACCCAGATCCTTCCACATTACGGGCACGCTGGGCGGCGTCCAGTTCGCCCCCACAAGCGCAAAGTGAGACTGCTGCGCCAGATAGTTCTTCCCTTTATATTTCACAATGCTGCCGGCGTTATATTGTTTTCCCTCGGCCCACGCTGTCTTCGCACAAATTTCCGCATTGGCGCTAATGGAGTAAAAGAGCGCGCCTGTCGCCAAGAATAATGCGAGCGGTAATTTGCGCATGGGGATATTTTTGGTTTTTTCTTTCATTTTTTACCTCATGTAGAGCTGAACTGTTTCCAGTCTTCGCTGTTTTTCAACGTTTCTTGCTCATGAGCAAATCCAATGCCAATGCGATCAATTAGCAACATCGCGCTAAAGGCTTGGTTCAACGGCCGAAAAAGGAGAGAGGAAGACAAGCAATTACAGAGGGGTGGCAGATATGCAATAAAGAACTGTGAATATTTTTGCAAGAATGCAAAAGCAATGCGATGCGATGTTGCCTGAAACCCGAAACAGCAATTGGCGTCGGATTCTTTAGTAGAAAGGCTGGAAGTCAGTAATAGAACGGTAATTTCGCGAGTGGCAAATTCAGTATCTGTGCTTTCCACTACTAATCAAACTATATTGCTATATTGACTTATAAACCCTTGCCCGAAGGAAGATCGCTTCGTCACCTGCGTGACTCTCGGGCTCGTCAAGCAAAAAATGCATGTAGCTCGATGGAGCTTTGCCTTTTATGTAAAACCATTGCCTTGATTGGAATGCCATGAAGACCTCGGACCTTCTCCAGCAATTACCGAAAGACCCGGTTTTGAATGACTTCCGTATATCTCTGGAAGCAAACATTAAGCGTTGTGGCGATCACGAGATTTCAACGCGTAGCACGAGCGAAATAGAAATTCAGGTTCGCGCCCGCATTGACCGCGAGTTTCAATTGCAGTTTTGAACTGGAAAAGCGGGATCTGCTGCGTCGAGGAGGTAATAACTCCTCCAACAGTGAAGCGACGTGTCTAGGGAAGCTCTGAATAAACATAAAGTCCGGATGAACTTAAGATTAGGATCCGATGCGTACGCGCCATACGCGGAACGCCCGGACTTAAATTCGCGCGGGCAGTATCTTCATTCACAAGTTCCCTAGATAAAACCAACGCCGCTTACTCCGTGCGTATTTTTAGTTAACGCGCCTCCCAGCATAAAGCCTTAACTAACAGTCGGCGTTTTAGCTATTTGGATTGCATCCTGAACGTTGTGCGTTCGGAGCAATTTATTGCGTCTTTCCTTTGATCTCCAGATTGTTCTTGACGTCTTTAACGCCAGGAACGCGCTCGGCCGCATTTTCCGCAGCTTGCGCCTGGGCTTTGCTATCGACGAATCCAGCCAATGAAACGACCCCTTGGTAGGTGTCAACGTTGATGCTGGCCGCTTCTCCAATTCCCTGCGTTTGGGCAATCTCGGATTTAACCTTCGTTGTGATCGTGGCATCGTCTACTACTTGACCTGCCGAGCGAGAAGTTTGGCTAGGAGCGCAAGCCGTAAGAGCGATGGCAAACGCAATTGAAAGACAAGCAGCTAATTGTTTCATGATGACTCCTTCCATTAATCGATTTAGGGGACTTCTAATTTACGGACCGAGCCGGCCGAGTTTGAAGAGTAGGGTGTCTGATATTGAGACCCTTCTTCATTGCCAGACCTAGCTTGGTCGCGGGTGAAGCGTGGTTAACGCTCCTGACGATTAGAAACGTTTCTTCTAGACCGCCGCCTAATGCCTTTGCAGCTTTCATGCCAGAGTAAAAAAGTACTTCTTGTCTATGAAGATCGAAGTCAAAAGGCGTCAGAAGGCCTGTAACTTTTACAAATTTCTGGTACGAACTTCCGGGATCGGACAACATTTCAATCCACCGTTACAAACGTTAACAACACCTTCCTCAGTCATAGGGCGTAGCCCATCGCACTAATGGCGCTCATATAGGCACGGTCTATGCAGCCGACTCTATTGCCACCTCAATATAGGAGGAGTTGATTATGGAAAGAATGGAAAAATACCGATTGACTCGTTATCTGTTAATCCCGGTGATGGTCGGCCTAATCGCAGCTTGCGCAACCCCGCCGTCCGCGCCAACGGACAAAGTCGCCGTGGCGCAGGCTGCTGTCGAGGATGCGCAAAAGGCGGACGGGCGTACGTATGCGCCGATAGCATTACAGTCAGCCGAAGAAAAACTTGTGGCGGCGCGCGCAGCTGTTAAGCAAGAAGAGTATGAAAGAGCCCAACGTCTGGCGACTGAGGCGGAGGTTGATGCTCGATTGGCGGAAGTAAGCGCGCGTTCGGCTAAAGATCAAAATGCCGCGCAGGAAGTTCAAGAGAGCATTCAAACCTTGCGGCGGGAACTAAATCTTCCTGTTAATTGATAAAAAGGAGAACAGTATGTTCAAGCTAACATCTCTATATCCTGCGTCGCGACTGGCGCTTGTCGCGGCATTAATTAGCGCGGGCTGCGCAACAACGACTGAACCTCCTCCGATACTTTCTCAAGCGGAAACCACGTACGCGAATGCGGCTGCAGATTCAAATGTTGCTCGTTATGCCCCTATTGAGTTGAAAGGGGCAGGGGAGGCCTTGCGGCAAGCGCGGCAGACGCTCCAGGAAAGGGGCGAACGCGATCTGGTGACGCATTACGCGTATTTAGCGAATCAGCGAACCGAGATTGCAAAGCAAACAACTCAATCCAGAATGGCGCAAGAATTAGTTCAGAATGCAAGTCAAGAGCGAAATCGCATCCTGCTTGAATCAAGAGGACATAAAGCGGAAATCGCCAAAGAACAAGCTATTCGGCAGGCAGCCGGAGCAACTGAAGAAGCCACGATGGCGAAACAACGGGCTCAGGAAGCTGAGGCGCGTGCGCAGGAACTTGAGCGAAGCCTTTCCGACCTGAAAGCTAAACGGACCGAGCGTGGCGTGGTTCTCACTCTCCAGGATGTGCTTTTCGACGTGGGCCAAGCGAATCTTAAGCCGGGCGCCTATCGCACCGTTGATCGCCTCAGCCAAGTCATGAAAGAGAATCCCGACCTCACTATTCGTGTAGAAGGATTCACCGATAGTACGGGGTCCGAGGAATTCAATATGGAACTGTCTCAGAATCGGGCGGAAGCCGTACGTCGCGCGCTTGTGGGCCGCGGCATTGAGACTGAGCGAATCCTGGCGCAGGGCTACGGTGAATCACAGCCCGTCGCGACGAATCAAACTCCAGCAGGCCGACAACAGAATCGGCGAGTGGATATCGTTGTATCCGAAACAACAGGTAGACGCGGAGGCGGGGGCTAAATCATTAGCCGCTTCTTCCTCGGATGTATTCGAAAGCCGGCTTACGCCGGCTTTTTCGCAAGTTTTTTGCATCTTCCTCTTGAATTCCCCAGAGTAGCGCTCATAATAACATCCATATGGATGGCAATTGGAGTCCAATTGGATGATAAAGGAGGCTTATGAGCGTACACGATCTGCGCCCCAAAACAGGGGACACGGAAAAAATTACGATTAATCTGGGATTTGTTGATCTAGGGCAGATCGACTTGTTAGTCCAGGAAGGATTTTATTCAAACCGCACAGACTGTATCCGTACGGCGATCCGCAACCAACTCGCGTCTCACGCCGACGTCGTTAAACAAACCGTCGCCCGGAAAACATTAGTTCTTGGGCTGCAACATATTTCTCGCGAAGATTTGGAGTCGGCGCAAACGGCGGGACAAATGTTGCAAATACAAGTGTTGGGCCTGTGTCGTATCGCCGAAGATGTTTCTCCCGACCTTGCCCGAAGCGCCATCGGATCGTTGATCATCCTTGGCGCGCTACAGGCCACGTCGGAGGTCAAGGCTGCCCTGGCCGATAGGATTCATTAACAGGCGCGTGCATCGAACTCGTTTTTGTACTGACGCGTCTCAATAGCTTTAGTAAAGGAATGACAGCATGGATATGAACGAAATGCTTCAAATCACCCGCCTTGTTCAAAGAGGCGGTCTCACGGAAGCAACTACGTTGATTCAACGCGCACTGAGAGGCGTATCCGTCTCGGACAATGCAGCGGAGGAGGCGGACATTCCGAAAGAATCTGTGGTCCTTGATGGTGTTTTCCGCGTCATTCAGGATGACACAGACGTCAAGGATGGAAATGCACAAAATGCCTCGGCGGCCTTTCGACGCTCGCCTTCGCCCCAGTGGCAAGAATATATCGAGCAATTCGTACGGCCCGCACCATCACCTGAAACGGCGGCAAAGACAGCACCTGGCGGACGATTTATCACCGGTTCCTACAGCAATCATGCAGGAACACGAGCCTACAAACTTTATATCCCCAGCAGTTACCACGGGCAACCTTTTCCCATGGTGGTAATGCTGCACGGTTGTACACAGAATCCAGACGATTTTGCCGCCGGCACCCGTATGAATAACCTTGCCGAAGAACACTCATGCTTTGTCGTCTATCCAGCGCAGGCGCAAAACGCCAATGGTCAAAAGTGTTGGAACTGGTTCAAAGCAGGCGACCAACAGCGCGAGCAAGGTGAGCCTTCTTTAATCGCGGGAATCACTCGCCAGGTCATGAACGCTTATTCCGTGGATAGTCGCCGAGTCTATGTGGCTGGTTTATCAGCAGGGGGAGCAATGGCCACCGTGATGGGAGCGACATATCCCGATCTTTATGCGGCGATCGGCGTTCATTCTGGGCTACCGTTTGCGGTCGCCCATGATCTTCCATCTGCACTTGCCGCTATGCATGGAGGAGGGCGCGCAGCCCCCCCAACAACCGCAGGCGGGCAGGGTAAGGGTGCTGTTCCCTTGATTGTGCTCCATGGCGACAAAGATACCACCGTCCATCCCCGCAACAGCGATGAAATAATTGCTCAATGGATATCGACACAAACCCATGGCCGAGTCGGAAGGAAACCCCGTGTTACCGTTCAACAAGGCCGCGCCTCCGGCGGACATGAGTATAGCCGCGCCATTTACCACGACACTAATGATCAAAGCGTCATGGAGCAATGGAGGATTCATGGGGCAGGGCATGCATGGTCCGGCGGCAGTTCAAGCGGCTCCTATACAGACCCACGAGGGCCCGATGCAGGACGGGAGATGATCCGCTTCTTTTATGAACACCCACGGGAATCACAGTGAATAAATCCATGCAATTGGATTCGCTTGGGGCGTGCATTAATGCATTGATCTGTTAAAATGCGCGCTCTTCGCAAGGTGGCCTGGAATTATGTCCAAGCCGCTTTTCAATAGCCCGGATGGTGAAATAGGTAGACACAAGGGACTTAAAATCCCTCGACTCTAAAACGGTCGTGCCGGTTCGATTCCGGCTCCGGGCACCAGAAAATACCCCA
>DATLHW010000437.1:0-18066 GCA_035539675.1 Burkholderiales bacterium
CATATAAATCAATAATTTACAATATTCACATAGGGGATTAGTTGCAAAGCAGCATTAACTCTTTATATGCAATATGAAAAATCGATGACAGTGGATTAGTCCGCACGATTCGCTTAGGGCCATAGGGCGGAAAAACAACGCGCCTTCCGCCGAATGATGACGTCCGCAAGCGCAATCATATTTCTGATTATCGCGATCAATCCATAACGAAAACGGTAGTGAGTTCTAACGACAGCATGGACCAACAATCATTCGACCGAACCGGCTACACGATAGCCCCCTCCATTCTCACAGCCTCCGAATGCGACAAGCTGCTATCCCATATAAAAGAAGCCTCCATCGATAAAGCCGGCGCAAGAAACCTTCTGCAATTGGATTGGTGTAAATCACTCGCCGTATCGCTCAAACAAAACAGCGCCATCTCCCACCTCTTGCCGCCTGACGCCGTCGCGGTTCAATGCACACTCTTCGTTAAATCTCCCGAGAAAAACTGGCTCGTCACCCTCCATCAAGACCTGAGCATTCCCGTTCAAGAACGAATAGATGATCCGGCGTGCTCCGGCTGGTCCGAAAAGGAAGGCGTTCTTTATACGCAACCGCCTGCCTCGGTCCTTGATGGCCTTGTCGCTGTTCGGGTTCATCTTGACGAGTGCGGACTTGATAACGGCCCTCTGCGTGTGGCGCCTGGTTCGCATCGTCTTGGACGCCTCACGGATGCGGACATGGCGGAAAATCGCGAGCGCTTTATTGAGGCGCCTTGCCCTGTACCTCGCGGCGGCGCATTGATTATGCGTCCGCTATTGCTACATGCATCTTCGAAGTCTCGTTCGCAATCGAGTCGACGCGTTTTACATTTTGTGTTCGGCCCTGCGGCGCTACCGTATGGTCTCAAGTGGCGTTTTGCCATTTAACGAATATCGACGCGGCGACCGCGCTTTCACCCTCAACACAAGCGCGATATAGTTCATAACAACCTCTATTCGGTCCAATACGCAACAGGGCCGTAGGTTGGGCTGAGTTCTACGAAGCCCAACACCTGACGAAACGTATATGACCGGAGATGCGATATCGCTAGGCCAATGTCAGGGAGCAATGTTTTTATCGCGAATCTTTCCGACAGCATGCAGCGCGTGTTGCTGGAGCATGTGGATTTTCTCCGGTAAGTCATTCGGTTGGCGCAGATGTGACGCGAGCCGTGGAATGGGCTATTAAGGATGTGCGGTTGGGAGATGCTTATGGAGAGCATAGGTATCTAAAATGTTGAGCTTCGTGAAACTCAGCCCAACCTACCGCGCTATACCGTTTCTTCAAGTGGGCCACGGCATGCACATTCAAGTGGCTTAATCGACGCGGTGGGAAGAGACGCAGCTATACTTGGCCACAGTTCGGTCAGTTACTCGATCGTGTCCAGATTGCAAAGCCCCGTATTACAGAGTGCATCCGACGGAGAGTGATCGCTTGACGGTCAAGCCTTGCAACACAGAAGCGAGTACAACCGAGGAACCGGATGCGGTAATACTGCACGTCCGGGTACCGGGTAACCGGTATCCCTACCGTAGAGAGAAGCAGCGATGGAACCGTATGTCGTACGCCTAGTTCGCTTGCTCCGAATGAAACATGGACGAATCATTCATAGAAAAAATACTTTCCACCGCTCCAGGGGCTAAACGCGCAGCTCAAGGCGTAATCCTCCCTGGTAACGATGGGACGTTTTTCCATGTGCTGAATGTTCATGACTCAAAGACGCTTGATGGGTTAACTCAAGATGAACACTTCTTCACCGCGTTCTGCGCCAAGAGTGAAATCTTACGGCTCAGAGAGCTTCGCGGTGCACATGATTATTTGCTTCGACTTAGAGCGAATGCAATTGTTGATTCTCCAAGAGCTGTACGAGTAATGACTGCTAGGAGGAAATTCTACGAAAGCTCAGGGCGTCCGTGGTCTTTAACTCATTACTACCACTCAAAGGGCGAATATCACAAGTCCTATATAGGCAACCTCAAGCGCTCAGACGCAAAAACTCTCAGAAATATTCCTTCTGGCCTGGCCTTCGTATCCGAACCCAATGCCTTATGCATTCGCTCCCTTGCGGGAGACGTGGTTGTTGCATCGGAGAGTCTGGAGTATCTCTACTACTTCATGACTATCGCGTTCTATGGCCCGCAGCTAGGAATCAAACTGATCGATCGAGCGGATGCGCTATTGATTGCCATCAGAATCATGAACGAGGCCGAGGCATTAGACTTCGACATTGATCCACGTGGCAACCTTGGCCATGAACTGGAGCGAACTCTTAGAGGCCTTGTGAAAGCCCAGATGCAGTTTACTTTTGGGCACGAGTACGCACACCTCCTTTGTGGTCATCTTTCCTCACCTGACGTTTCAAATGACACGATATCAACTACTGACCTGCTGAAAGGCCTCAGAACTTACAGTCATGGCATAGAACATCAGGCCGACTACTTCGCACTGAAGCATATTGAGCACAATCACAATACCTATCGTACAGTTGCTCAAGGGGCATTCTCAGTACTGCTTTATTTGCATTTCCTGCAGGAGGTGCAAGAGCTGTGTGGATTAAAGGTGTTTTCAGTATCCACCACACACCCAGCACCGAAAGACAGAATCATCAAACTTCACACGAGTCTCGGGAAGAAATCCCCGCTCAATGAAAAAATATTGGCCGACATGTTTTCCGTCTCGAACGAACTATCTGAAACACTTGCACATCGACTCAAACATGCCAATCGAAAAGACATTCTCACGTTTTATGGTTCCATTTATCTTCCCAGCTATGTTTCTAGACCTAAACTTGATCGGTATGACTTTTAGAGCCGTAGATACTATGAATCGGGCGAGTCGATTGCTGATTAATCCTGAAAATGAGTTTGCAATATCAAAGTTAAGGAGAAAGCCATGCAATCGACTCGCCTGATTCATAGTATCTACTACACTTAACCCAAGCTTCTTACGTCGCTTACTGCCCTAACAACGTCGCCATTCGCGCTAATATAAAAGGGCCTGGGCGCAAACCACACGCCGCGTTATTGGCAAGCAGGAATCCATCACCATGACGATTCAGTTGGATCACATCATCGTGCCATCGCACACCAGGGACGCTTCAGCAAAGCAGTTGGCGCATCTTCTTGGAGTTCCCTGCGGGCCTGCAAAAGAAGGCCCTTTCTTCGCTGTTTACATCAATGACAGTTTGACGCTTGATTTCATCGAAACAGACGAACCATTCCCTATCGAGCACTACTGCTTCCGGGTCGATGACGAAGCATTCGACGCGATTCTTAAGAAACTCCAAGCAGCGGGGATTGAATATCGCAGCACAGTTCGAGGAACGGTGGATAGGCGCATCAACACCAACTATGGCGGAAGGATGATCTACTGGAACGAGCCGGATGGGCATCAGTGGGAAATTCTCACCGTTAGTTATGCGCGTCAGCCCAAGTAGCTAACGTGTTTTATAAGCGAAGAGAAGAAAGTGCATAGTTCAATATTTGCGACGTGAGGTCAGCCGCCAGACAATCAAACCGCTCCACATCATCCATCCCCCGAAGCCACGTCAATTGCCGCTTGGCGAGTTGCCTTGTAGCCGCGAGGCCCTTCTCTCGAAATGTATGGAAATCGATCTCGCCGTCCAGATGCTCCCAGGCTTGGCGGTAACCCACGCAGCGCATGGACGGCATGTTTGGCGTCAGCGAAAAATCCCGGCGCAATCTCCTCACTTCATCCAGCAGTCCCTGTGACACCATCACATCAAAACGCTGGGCGATACGCGCATGTAATGCCGCCCGGTCGCTCGGTTCAAGAGAAATGGCAATCACGCGATAAGGCAGATCGGCCTTCCCGCCGCCCTGCTGCGCGGACATTGGCTTGCCGGTGATTAGGCACACCTCCAAGGCTCTTTGAATGCGTTGCGAGTCCATGGGCTTGAGGCGGGCAGCGGTCACGGGATCGAGCGCCGCGAGTTCCGCATGCAATGCGGGCCAACCGAGACGACTGGCCTTTTCGTCGATATCCCGACGTATATCCGCATCCGCTTCCGGCAAGTCACTTAATCCTTCCCGCAACGCCTTGAAATAAAGCATGGTGCCGCCAACCAGTAGCGGAACTTTGCCGCGTGCGCTGATCTCCGCCATTTCCCGCAGGGCGTCCTCGCGGAACTGGGCGGCTGAATAGGACTCGTCGGGATTGCGAATATCGATTAAACGGTGAGGCGCACGCGCGAGGACTTCGGCGTCCGGCTTGGCGGCGCCAATGTTCATGAATCGATAAATGAGCGCCGAATCGACGCTGATAATCTCGCAGGGGAATTTCTGGACAAGCTCCACCGCCACGGCGGTCTTGCCGCTGGCCGTGGGGCCCATGAGGAATATCGCGGGTGGAAGAGAAGGATTCAGATTCAGGATAGCTTTGTAAGAATTTTAGAAAACGGGGCGGTAATAAACAGCATGGCTCGCGAAAACGCATTGGAGGCCATGCAAGCAATCGCGAGCAAGCTCGCTCCTACTTTGTCTCTGGTCAACCTGCCGGCTTGCGGGGCTGAGCAGCGCGTTTAAGCGTCCGCGTCGCTTCGTCCCAAGAAAACACGGCGCAATCGTTTTGAGTCATGCACAAGCGAATATTCGAGCGCTTGGCGTCGCCTTCATCGGAAAGCGTCTCGAACCGCAGATTCGATAAAGACTGCGGACGCTTCTGCCGATCCAGGACAACCCATTTTTCCTTACCCGGCTCACCGGCGTACCACAGGAGCACAGCCAGGGTGTCTTTATCGTCGCGGACCGCCAGCGTCGCCATATCGATTGCGCCATCGCCGTTGAAATCCGCCATCAGAAACGGCCTGTCCTTGCCCTCAAGATCCCACCACTCGGGTAATCGCCAACCGTCAGGTAGTGGAGGACGAGCGGCGAAAGCGGCTTCGGCTATCAACAGCAGTAACGATAATACGATGGGAGTTTTCTTCATGATCTTTCTATTCGCCCCGCATAAACATCTTGTCCAATTCAGCCATGCTCACCTCGCGCCACGTCGGCCGTCCGTGATTGCATTGGCCGCTACGCTCGGTAATTTCCATGTCGCGCAACAGCGCGTTCATTTCCGGTATGGTCAAACTACGATTGGCGCGCACGGCCGCGTGGCACGCCATCGTTCCCAGCAGTTCATTACGGCGTTCGGTCAAAACCCGGCTCGCGCCGAATTCGTGGATATCTTTCAACACATCGCGAGCCAGTCTGACCGCGTCGCCGCCGGAAAGCAGCACCGGCACGGCGCGCACGGCGAGTTGATTGGGGCCCAGCGCGGCGACTTCCAATCCCAATTGCCGCAGGACAGCGTCGTTCTCTTCGGCGCACGCCATCTCCAACGCCGTCGCCGGGAAAGGCGCCGGCACTAACAATGGCTGGCTGGCGATGGACTCGCGGTCGAGCGCGATCTTGAGTTTCTCGTACATCACCCGCTCATGGGCGGCATGCATATCGACGATGACAAGGCCCTTCTCGTTCTGCGCCAATACATACACGCCATGCAACTGCGCAATCGCGTAGCCCAATGATGATGCTTGCCCGACAGGCGTCTCCACCGGAGTTGGGGGTGACGATGGAATAGGCGCTTCCGGTTTGGCAATGTCGCCAAACATCTTGGAGTAAAAAGCCTGCGGTTCACCCACTTGCAACGGCGCTTGGCGCGGCGGCAGGTACGGTCTGGCGGCGAACGCTCCGGGAGTGGCGATGCTGGACGGCTGAGGCGCATAGCTCGGCGTCGTTTCCCTCTGCTCGTCCGACGTGATGGACGGGCTCGACGTCCCAACAGGCTTCGCCAGCGCCTTATTAAGCGCATGAAAAATAAACTGATGCACCGCGCGCGAAGCATGGAAGCGAACTTCGATCTTGGTCGGATGGACGTTCACATCCACGCCAGTCGGGTCCAAATCCAGAAACAGCACATAAGCCGGATGACGATCGCCATGCAGCACATCCTGATACGCCTGACGGATGGCGTGCGTAATCAGCTTATCGCGCACAAAACGACCATTGACGTAGAAATACTGCGCGTCGCGCCGCGTACCCGCCGTCGAAGGCAATCCCACAAAACCATAAAGCCGAAACCCGGCGCTGTACTCATCAACCGCCACAGACGCCACGATGAAGTCATCGTCCAGCAATGCCGCAACGCGACGGTCATGCAAACCCGCGGCAAGTCGCCACTGCGCGCGGCCGTTGTGCAACAGCGTGAAACCGATTTCCGGTCGAGCCAAGGCGACGCGACGAAAAACTTCGTCGCAATGACCGAATTCCGTGCTATCTGTTTTTAGAAATTTGCGTCGCGCCGGCGTATTGAAATAAAGCTCCCGCACTTCGACCTGAGTGCCCCGCTCCAATGCGGCCGGCTCTATTTCACCAATTGCGCCGCCCGCCACCTCGACCGCCCATGCATGCCGACTCTCCGGCGTTCGGCTTGAAAGCTTGAGTTGCGAAACACTAGCGATACTCGCCAACGCTTCGCCACGAAAGCCCAGACTTCCGACACGCTCAAGGTCCTCAAGGTCGGCGATCTTGCTCGTGGCGTGACGATGCAAGGCAAGGGGCAACTCGTCCTTGGGAATGCCGCCGCCATTGTCGCTGACGCGAATCAGATTCGCGCCGCCGTTCTCCAGCACGACGTTAATCTCCGTCGCGCCGGCGTCGAGGCTGTTTTCAAGCAACTCCTTTAAAGCGGAAGCGGGTCGCTCGACGACCTCGCCAGCGGCGATTTGATTGACCAATAGATCGGGAAGGGGGCGAATGGGGCGGGTAGGAAAATTCATGCGGCATTATACCGCCGACTGGCTGGGCGGGCCGAGGCTTGGCGATTAGATTCTCAAATGGCGCCGCACGCCTTAATATGAGCCAACGACTAAAGCAACGTTCCGGCAAGAAGTTGCCCAGCCCTGCGCGAGGAGGCGAGGTATGAAACACAATGAGCCGCAGGAAGAAGAAAGATTAATTAGACAAGCCTTTTGGAACGCGTGGTTAATCCAAATGGGACATCAGCAGTCGGATACCGCGCCAATTTCCGAGATAAACCATTTTCTGAATGAAATTATTCGTAAATATCAAGCCGCGCGCCAAAATGCGACTCCTGCGCTAGCTCCATCAGAGCTTCTAAGCACAGCGTTTTGGGAAACAAAAGAAGAAATCATGAGGCGGGGTCAGGAAACTGTGCTTTCGGTGGAGGAATTAGAGCTGCCCAAGCTTTTTATCAGTATCCACGAAGTGCTGCACGCAGATATATCCCCACAACCGACCGACGAGCCAATTGAATCCTGGGAGGCTCTGAGGACTCAAGATGAAGAGTTGCGGATTCTGGATCAGTTGATGCTTAGTGTTGGATACGTGAAGGAGCATTTGGATCGCCTACGCGCGACAAGCTCACCATTCCCAGATCAGATCTCGCATCTGGAAACGGCTTCAAACGATGTTCACGAACAATTCATCGTTAAATCGAGAAAAGTGATAGAGGCGCGGATGGCGCTACTCCTCACTTCAGACCAAAAGGCAGACGATTCCGAACTGGAAATAAAATCCCTGTCTGAAGAGGGAGCCAATGCGGAATTATTGCTCAAAAAACGCACGGCGCTGATTGAGTTGAAATCTGATCTTCTGAGAGAGCATGTCAAACTCCACGAGCAAATGAATACGCTGAGGCTCCTGTTGGAGAAACTCATGGAAAAAGCGCAACCCGTTAATCAAACGAACGCGGCCAGTCCCGATTCAAAAGACACTACTCAAGCGTCAAAAGCCGCGGTTGAGGCGCAGGGCTCACTAGAGCACGACATTTGGGAAGTAAGAAATAAAATGCTGCGGCAAGCTGTTTTCATTAAGTTAAAACGAGAAGCCCTGACAAAACTCGAACGTGAAAACAACCGACAGAAACTTGACGCGATAATCTCGAAAACGCACCAACAAACGCCGGACCCGAATGTGCTGGCGGCAATGGCGCGCGTGAAGCTGGAATTAATGTATGCAATCGAAGCGAAACTGGAATCCATCGTATTAACGCAAACCATCCCCAACCTTCAAAAGGCGAACATTTTATCGCTGCCTGACGATCAAATAAAAACAACAGCCGTGAAGGCAGCCCAGGATATCGCCCTTAAATCGCCATTGCTGACCCAGCTCTTTAACCAACATCGCAATGACGTCATGGATGCCGTGAGCAAGGGGCTGAAGAAACAGATAAAGGAAGTGGACCTTGCCAAGCAGGTAGTAACCGAGATTTTCCATGCGCAACAACCTACCGGCGTACTCCATGAAGCAATCGCCCAGACGCTCGAAAACACCGACTTGATAAAGTATATTAAAACGGCTAGCCAAGCTGTCGCGAAGCCGTCCTCTGGCGCAAAGAAAAAACACGGCCCAGGCTGAACCATCTCAATTGAACAACAGATTCTTCGTCGTACCTCATCAGAATGACAGGGTTTATCAGCGTGCGTCTCATAGCAAATCTATTTGTGTAGATACCCACCCCCTTGAGGGGAGAGGGAGCGCTCATCGCTCCTGGCGTCGGTCGAGAATTTCATGTGAAAATCGAAAGGTCGCCCTTCCTTGTACGAATGACCGTCATGGTTTATCGGAGCTCGGTCGAGATAGCGGTGTGCCGATTTCATAAGCCATTCGCAAACCTGACCATGGCGGAAGCGGCTCCACCTTCGGAGCAGACGTTGCCGGCGCCTCGACAGGCAACGCCCTGGTAGCGGCCACAGTAGTTGGCGGCGCACCCTCGGGCGATTCCCCAATAACCACTGACCACATAATGGCGACGCCCACCACGACGCCGGCAAATGCGGCAATGGCCAACGGTACGGTTGATGGAGACTGAGACGAAGGTTTCGGAAGCGTATCGGTTCGAACCCGCCAATCATCCACCTCCCCATTCTCTTGCGACAAGCTATACGTCAGCGCAGCCTCACGTTCCTCCGCTTCCTTGATGCGGGCATTGGCCAATTCCGTCATGCGCGTCTCCGCTTCGGCCTGTCGGCGAGCCGACTCGATTGCGAGTTGCTCCGTCGTCACGCGGGCATTTTCGGCGACCCTCGCCTCCGCTTCCATGGTCAACCGTTTTTCCGCGAACTCGGCGGCTTGTTTCTCGGCCTCTGCGCGAAGCTGCGCCTCGATACAAGCAGCCTCTTCCGCCTTCGTTTTCATTTGAACTGCCTGCCGCGCCTGTTCTTCAGCGATGGCGCGCTCTCTTTCGAGTCGGGCCAGTTCGATTGCTTCACTTGCTCTGGTTTCCGCCGCTTCGGTCGCTCGCCGCGCCCATACCGCCCGCTCGTTCGCCGCTTCAAGCAACCGCTTCTCAGCAACGCAACGGGCTTCAACGGCGTTTCGTTCGTCCCGCTCAGCCTGCTCACGCAGCCATATCAACTCTGCCTCCTCCTGCTCGGCGCGTTCGCGTGCTTCTATCTCCGCCTTCGTGCGCTGTTCGACAATCAGTTTTTGCCGCGCCACATCCAATGCCGTCTTTTCGATTCCCGCACGCTCGCGTTCGATGCGCGTCTTTTGTTGAACTGCTTGCATTGCTTGTTGCTCGAACTCCAGGCGTTCCCGCTCCAACTCCGCCTGCGTCATCGCTTCACGAGCCCGCGCCGCCGCCGCTTCGGCCAATTGACGCTGCACCTGCGCTCGCTCCATCGTGGATTGCAAGAGTTTCTGTTGCGCCTCGAACTCCGCTTCGCTGGCCTGACGCGCTTCAACCTCGGATTGCTCGCGTGCGCGCATAACCTCGCGCCGCCGCCGTTCTGTCTCCAAGAATGAAGCTGATTCAGCTTTCGCTTTTTGTTCCGCCGCAAGGGTTTCTTTTATGACCTTTAGTGCTCGCCACTCGACGTCCTTGCGCTCTCGCTCAAGCTGGAGCCGTTCCTGTAGCGCGAGAAACGATGCTTCCTCCGCCTCAGTGCGTTCACGTTCTGTCCGCGCCAGCGATGAGGCTTCGAGTGCTTTCGCCTCAGCAAGGGCAACCGATCGACGTTGCAACTCCGCGTGCTCCGCCGCGTTTTCATATTGTTGCCTTTCAGCGGCGAGCCGCGCCTCGCTTGCCTCCAACGCTTCGCGTTCCACCTTTTCCTGCTGTCGCGCCAATTCAGCGCGCTCTTTCTCGGTTGCCGCCCGGCGTTGCTCGCCATCCCGTTTCTCCTGAATCGCCAGCAACGCTTGCTGCTCAGCCTCTGCGCGCTCGCTTTCGGCGCGCGCCAATTGTTGCGCTTCGATGGCTCGCAATTCAGCGGCGGCCGCCGCTTTTTGCTGAAGCGTCGCGTGCTCAGCGTTCTTTTGAAGCCGTCGTCGGATCGCGGCGTTACGCGCTTCACATGCAGCGCGAGCAACATAGGCCGCATGCTCTAAGCCACGCGCCACTTCTGCCTGTTCGCGCTCCGACTCGGCGCGCGCTTGTTCCGCAACACGGAACCCCTCCTCCGCCGCCACCTTCTGCCGCAAAGCCTCCAACGCCTGTTGCTCAGCCTTGGCTCGCTCTCTTTCCGCGCGAACCAATTCGGTGGCTTCACGCACTTTCGCTTCCGCAGCTTCAGTCGCCACTCGTTGCAGTTCGCCCCGCTCCATCGCTACTTCGTAAGCCTTTTGCTCCGCGGCCAGTTTGGCTTCACTGACCAAACGGGCGTCTCGCTCGACTTGTTCGCGTGCGCGCGCAACTTCCGTCTGCCGCCGCTCAGCGTGCGCCCGCAGTTCCGCCTCTGTCACAGCCGCGCGTTCCAGCGCCAGCTTTTGCTGGATGGCCTCAAGCGCCTGCTGCTCCGCGATCACCCGTTCCTGCTCGACCCGAACCAATTCTGTTGCTTCGTTCGCTTTGTGCTGAGCTATTTCCGCTGTTTCGCGAGCCAACTCCGCGCGTCTTCTTTCCTGTTCGAGCAACTGCTGTTCAGCTACATAACGCGATTCGGCGGCCGCGCGAGCCGCTTGCGCCATCTGCTCGCGCACTTCTGCTGAGCGAGCCTCCTCGCGCTCAAATTCCGCACGGGTTCGTTCGGCCAGACGCGCCGCTTCCGTAGACGCCCGCTTTTGCCGTAGCGCATCCAGCGCCTGCTGCTCGGCGACGGCGCGTTCTTTTTCCGCGCGAGTCAATTCCGCCGCCTCGCGAGCTTTTTTCTGTGCAAGCTCGGCGAACCTGCGCTCCTCTTCCGCCCGGTGTTGCGTCTCTTCGAGCAATTGTCGGGTTGCCGCAAGCCGCGCTTCCCTTTCAATTCGCGCTTCGCGCTTGGCTTCCTCCTGCGCTCGCATCAATTCGGTTTGTTGGCGATCGGCATGAGCTCGCTCACTGGCTTCGGCAAGCGCCGCCGTCTCAGTGGCCCGTTTAGCCTCCAATGCCTGTAATGCGTTTTGCTCCGCCTCGGCGCGAGATTGTTCAGTCGCAAGGGTGGCTTCATCGAACGCCAACCGCTTTTGTAACGCCGCCAAGGCTTTCTGCTCCGCTTCGGCCCGTTGTTGCTGCATGCGAATCGATTCGGTTGTTTGCCGCGTCTTTTCCTTCGCGATTTCCGTGGCCTTACGCAGCACTTCCGCACGTTCCGCGGCTTTGATGAATAGCTGCTTTTCCGCCGCTCGCTTCGCCTCCAACGCCAAGAGCGCCTGCTGCTCGGCCTGTTCCCGCGCCTGAGCCAACGCGGCGCGCTGCTCCTCGGTCCGCGCACGCGTCTCAGCCGCCGCCAAGGCCGACTTTTCCGCGGTGAGCTTCTGCTGAATCGCAATCAATGCTTGTTGTTCAGCGTTCGCGCGCTCACCTTCCATACACGCCAATTCGGCCATTTCCTGCGTTTTAGATTCAGCCGCCGCGATGGCTTTACGTTTTACTTCGGCATACGTTCTGGCCTGCTCCAAGGCAAGCTTCTGCGCCTCAGTCTGTTCTCTAAGCGTTTCGCGCGCCTCCGCATCGGCCTGGCGCCGCGCCTGCATAAGCGCGGCATGCGCATGCTCGGCGCCGGCGCGGGCCTCCGCTTCCACGCGCGCAGCCTGCTCCTCGGCAAGCTTTTCCTGCAATGCGAGCAGCGCCTTTTGCTCAGCTTCGCTACGGGCTTGCTCCGCCTGCAATTGCTGCTGCTGCATTTCCAATATCTGCCCCGCCGTGCGAGTTCGAGCTTCCTCGGCGCGAAGCAACTCCAGCGCCTGACGCGCCTTGGTCAACATTACCTGCGCGTTCTTGCGCTTCAGTTCCGCCAACTTCTCGGCCTTCGCCAGCGCTATTTTCTCCGCAGATGTTTCCGCTTCTAGCGCCACGCGCGCGGACCGCTCGGCCTCCTCGCGCATTCGCATCAACGCAGCGTGTTTTTGTTCTGCTTCTAAACGAGCGTCAACCTCAAGAAGCGCCGCCTGTTCCGCCTGCTTTTTCTCGCGTAATGCGGCCCACGCCCGCTCTTCTGCTTCGACCCGCTCCTTCTCTATACGAGCAAGTTCAGCGGCTTCATCGGCTTTTTGCTGTGCGATTTTTGTGGCTTTGCGATGTAACTCAGCGCGCTCCGAAACCTTGGCGAGCAACTGCTTTTCGACGACGCGTTTAGCCTCCAGTGCGGCGCGAACCTGCTGCTCGGCTTCTTCAAGCGATTGCGTTAGTTCGGCCTGCTCTCGCTCGACCTGCGTGGAAACCGGCTCAGGGCTCGGTGGATTTGCGGGCTGAGGAGGCAATTGCTCCCCGTCCGCGGAATAGACGACCCGTAGAGGGCCTTTACGCACCACATCATCAGGTTCCATTAACGGACTCCCGTTGGGTGAGGCATTCCGGTTGGCGTGATTGAAGTTTAAGGATCGTGCGCGATCCTAAGCGGCCGGAATTTCTTGTGAGAGGCAATCTTATCCTAGAAAAAGCCGGGGGGCGCACTTGAGTTTGGCTCTCTGCGAACGCCATCTCCTTTCCCCCCGTAAAAAGTGGATTCAACGAATCCCGCTGGCGAACAACCAATAACACAATTCACTTGCACGCAATCTAATTGGCATGTATATTCGCCTCATGAAAACAAACAAAGCATCCTCACCGGCCAGCTCGGCAGCGATAGCGCCCGAAACTTTATCTTTGGATAACCAGTTATGTTTCGCGCTGTATTCAACGTCGCTGACGATGTCCAAGGTCTACAAGCCCTTGCTCAACAAGCTGGGCGTGACTTATTCGCAATACGTCGTGTTATTGGCGCTTTGGGAAAAGGATAACGTGATGGTGTCTGAGTTGGGCGACCGGGTTTATCTCGACTCCGGCACCTTGACGCCACTGCTCAAACGGTTGGAAGTCTTGGGGCTGATTCGTCGTAATCGCGCGACAGACGATGAACGGCGGGTGTTGGTGAATCTCACGGACAAAGGTCGAGAACTGCGAAATCAGACGCAGGAGGTCACCAATGGAATTCACGGCGCCGTTCAATGTTCTGCCGATGAGGCCAAGACCCTCACCCGTCGATTACAGAAATTGCGCGGCGCGCTGTCGAAAAGCATTTTGAAATAGATCGTTTGAATGGTGTTTTTTTGACCATATACATTGCACACAATTTAATTTTCCACAATCAGAGAAAATCTGTTTCTGCACGCTAATCGGGTAAACGCGCAGATTTTATTAACCCGAATTTATAAGGAGCTAAATCATGAAAGTCGAAAAAGTTTTGTACCAAGCCACTGTCACCGCTACCGGCGGCCGCGATGGACGCGCAATTTCCTCGGACGGAAATCTCGAAGTAAAACTCACCACGCCCAAAGAGCTTGGCGGCGCTGGTGGCGCAGCGACAAACCCAGAGCAGATATTCGCCGCTGGCTATTCCGCGTGCTTTATCGGCGCGATGAAGTTCGTCGCCGCCAAGGAAAAAATCGCCCTTCCTGCCGACCTTTCCATAACGGGAACCGTGGGTATCGGCGCTATTGAAGGGGGATTTGGAATTGAAGCCGAACTCCGAATTTCATTGCCAGGGATGGATCGCACCGTCGCGCAAACCTTGGTCGACAAAGCGCATCACGTCTGCCCTTACTCCAATGCGACGCGCGGCAATATCAACGTGCAACTCACATTGGTTTAACTAAATCGTCATCAAACCCGATTTACTCAACAACAAAAGGAAACTTATCATGCGATCCATCTTTACCAGCATTGCCCTTGCCTCCACCCTGTTGACCGCGACTCTTCCAAATGTCGCATCGGCGAAGGACGCCAACATCACGAAATCCGTCGTTATCGTTCACGGCGCGTTCGCCGACGCGTCAGGTTGGGACAAAGTGGTTCCCCTTTTGCAAGCAAAAGGGTTGAATGTCGTCGCCGTGCAGAACCCCTTAAGCTCGCTGGCCAATGACGTCGACGCCGCCACCCGCGCAATCGATGCGCAAAAAGGTCCAGTCGTACTGGTCGGACATTCATGGGGCGGCGTGGTCATTACCGAAGCAGGCGCCAACGACAAGGTGAAAGCACTTGTGTACGTAGCGGCATTTGCTCCGTCAGAAGGCGAATCGGTAACGGATCTCACAAAAGATCTGCCGCCAGCGCCTTGGGTGTCGACCTTGATCGCCGATTCGGGAGGCTACGTAACTTTGCCGCAGCAAGTCATGACGAAGTATTTCGCACCGGATCTACCCGTCGCGCAAACAAGAATCATGGCCGCCACACAGGGCCCGATTCTCGCCAAGTCGTTTGAACAGAAGGTCAGCAAAGCGGCATGGAAAGGTAAGCCAAGCTGGTACGTGGTCGCCTCGCAAGACCTGATGATCGCGCCGTCGCTACAACAAGCAATGGCTAAGAAGATTGGCGCTAAGACGTCATCAATCAGTGCGAGCCATGTCCCGTTTATTTCCAAGCCGAAAGAAGTGGCGGCTGCGATTATTGCTGCGGCGACGGCTGTTCAGTAAGGTTGATTCAATTGATAAGCGTTGAGCAGGGCAACCTGCTCAACGCCAAAATCCGACGCTCACGCAGATCTATTTTTTAGACAGAGAATGTCCTGATGAACGAGCGCTTTTGGTAAAGACGTGCCCCGGTTGGATCGTATAATTCTCAGCGTTTGTTCCCTTCCCATCATTGTGAACGGAAACCTTTTTCTCCCCCGTCAATTCCCTGAGCGGCTGAAGGGTAGCCGGGCTGGCGGGAATTTCCCACATTTTGTGCGAGCCGCCGTAGGGACCTACGATAAGTGTGGTTTGAGTGATGTTTAAAATCCTACCCTCAAAATTTGGTGGGAGCGTATCCAAAGCCATTGGCGGGTGGGGAAATTCGACAGTTTTGGGGGAGTAGCGTACGGCTCGCCTGTCGCGTTTCGTCGCATCATCAGTCGGCGGAGCGACGCTCACTGGATTTCCGCGCGTCAATTTGTCCAACGATTCCCCACGCCTAAATTCACTTAAGAAATTCCGAAAAAAAGCTTGCTCCCTTTTAATCTCCATTTCGTCTTTCCCGGCTGCTCGAGTTTGAGCAACCTTCGCAGTCCAAAAAGAATCCTCCAGTAAATCGTCGGTTACTTCCGTTGTCCCTCGTAATTGTCGGCGGTCATTCAATTCTCGCATTAACCTTTCCTGGAATTCCTGGCCTAGGTCTGTGCGAATCATAAATCGCTCTCCCGGCTTACGCTCCGCTCTCGCCTGTATTCCCATGGCCCGCCACAACGCTCCACCGATCAGACTTTCTTCGCGCTGGCTCTCATTCAGTTTCGCAACCTCAGCTGCAATCGATGTCCTGTCACTTGAACTTAACGAAGTCTCCATATCCTTGATTATGCGACTTACCCGATCACGAACCTCAGTCAAAGGCTGAGCGAGGCCATCCGATTGCTCTCCGTATAACGACAGAATTTGGGTGTAATCGAGGACTAATTCTTCCGCGTCTTGGTCATCCGCCAACGCATTGGGCGCCCTCGTCTGTTGATCGAGGATTTCATAGTACTGAACGAGGGAGTCAAGGAATTCAACATAGGAGGGCTGGACGCTTTGCATGCGCCTTTCAAGCGCGACGCCAAAGGCCGATCTAATTCGTTCTTCGTCGGACGTATCACCCTTATGACGACATTGCCATTCGAATTCCGCCAACAGATCCTCGAGGATTTCCCGCCGCTCCTGTGAAGCGGCATCCATTTCGTTAGCGGAATGAAAATGAATTGCGGTTACCCATTTGAATGCTTTTGTGAGCGCCTCTTCGCGCCGCTGTCCTTCCCGCCGTTCGTTCAACGCATGAGCGACCTGAGCCTTATACTCTTCGGACCATTCCTCGCTAGCAGCATTGAGCCAACTTTGCACACGGTTAAGTATTCCAGCCCGTCTCGCCTCCCAATTTTCTTCTTGAGGCTCTGGCGCAGGCGATTCCGAAGGCTCTAAATATTGATCACAAAGCCAGTCTAGAAACTCGCTGCTCATACCAAGCGCCCTCCTCTTGAGTTTCATATCATCACCGCCAAGTGCGGTGTTATAAAAAACCTCGTGAACCGTGTGCTATCTGGCGAGAATGAGCTAACTACTAACCAACTTCGTCTTCGCCAACGCCGGATTCTTCGAGAAGTAAGCCTTGATCCCCGACAAAATCGCATCCGCCAGCTTGTCCTGGTGATCCGAGTTGGAGAGCTTCCGTTCTTCTTCCGGATTGGAGATAAACGCCGTCTCCACCAGAATCGACGGAATGTCGGGCGATTTCAGCACGGCGAAGCCGGCCTGTTCGACGTGGTTTTTATGCAGGCGGTTGATCTCGCCGATTTCGTTCAACACGGCTTTGGCGAGTTTCAGGCTGTCGTTGATAGTGGCGGTTTGGGAGAGGTCCAAGAGGGTCTTGGCGAGGTAGCGATCCTTGACAGCGAGGTTGACGCCGCCGATCAAGTCGGCCTTGTTTTCCTTCACGGCCAACCAACGCGCCGCCGAGCTGGTGGCGCCGTTTTCGGATAGGGCGAACACAGACGAGCCACGCGCCATTGGGGTGATGAATGCATCGGCATGAATCGACACGAACAGGTCCGCCTGCGCCCGACGAGCCTTGCTGGTTCGGTCATAAAGCGACACGAAGTAATCGCCATCGCGAATCAATAAGGCGCGCATGCCTGGCTCCGCTTCGATCACGGCTTTCAGCTTTCGTGCAACAGCCAATGTGACATGCTTTTCCATCGTGCCGCGGGCGCCAACAGCGCCGGGGTCTTCCCCGCCGTGGCCTGGATCGATGGCGATAATGACTGGCCTCGAAGTCAATCGCTTTGATTTAATCGCGACCTTCTCATCCGTCGGCTTTTCCGGCGCCTTGACGATATCCGGCTTGGGAGAACCTGGGTCGATCTCCGCCTTGTGCTCCGGTGGTTTCTCCAAAGCGCCCAGTTTGTCTTCGAGTTCAGGAGCCGGATCTTGGCCGCCAGGCTTTTTCTCCGCATCGGAGAGCATGGCCATAAGTGGGTCCGCCGGGTGCAATGGGTAGATGTCGAGCACGAGCCGATGGCCGTAATCTCCCACCGGCGGAAGCTTGAATACGTTCGCTTTCACTTCCGACTTAAGATCGAACACCAAGCGCATGACGCCTGGTTTGAAACGCCCGGCGCGGACGGATTTGATATAGGGATCGGTTGTCGCCACCTTGGCGGCAAGCCCGGTCAATTCTTCGTTCGCCTCGACTTCGAGAAGATCCAACACCAGACGGTCTGGGTTTTTCAAGCTGAGGAATTCGTGCTTGATGGCGATGCCGGATTCCAGGGTGACTCGGGTGTATTCGTCAGCGGGCCAAACGCGCGTGGACGATAGTAAAGCGGCCGCGAATGCGGGTCTTTCTATCAGCAAAGTTAAGGCGCCTGCGGCGCAACCAAGCAAAAATCGGCGACGGCCGGGGGTGTCGGATTCGGAAGGTAATATCTGCAAGGGAGCACGCACTACGTCAGTTGCGCAAGCAAGTTGCGACCAACTTCGGTATCGGCGCGAATCTCCGCATTCCGACCGTTCTCGGCGTGGCTTAGTAGAATCGTCAGATCGGGAACGGGCAACAGTCCCCCGGCTTTTTCGGGCCATTCGATCAAGCAAATATTTTCGGCGCTGAAGCACTCTTGGAATCCTGCCTCTATCCACTCTCTCGGATCGTTGAAGCGATAAAAATCAAAGT
>DATLHW010000438.1:0-25476 GCA_035539675.1 Burkholderiales bacterium
TCTCACGACGAAAACCGAATCTCATTCCCCGTCACCGTATTCCAGCTTCCATCGATCCGCCAAGATCGCGCCGGATCCTCAAGCATCAACCGCCATCGCGCCTGCGGCAATGGCTTTACGTGACCTTGATACCAGCCGCCCGGCATGGCTTTCAATGAAATGCTTTGGTCCATGCTGACGCGTGTGGGATGCGTGATGATCAGCCGGACTGCCGCGGGCATGGCGCCGTCCCCGTCCAGATGGACGAGCAACAGTCCGTTATCGACATAAGCCTTCGCCTCGGCGCGCAAGTTGAGGTCTTTCGCTTTCTGCTCGCGGCTGAGCTCCTGATTGATGGCGAGCCCGACCTTGTAATAATCCGCCGTAACGAAGCCGTCCGTTGTTTGAACGGCGAAGGCTAGGGTGATGAATCCCCCAACGACCGCGGCTGCCGGAAACAGGATCAACAGCCACGGCCATGGTTCTTTGTACCATGGCTTACTGATGGCGGTATCGCCATGCGTCCGGTCCGCTTGCCTGTCGCGGCGTTGATGAAGCGGTTTCTCAATTCGACTCATCGCCATGGCGACTCCCTTCTCTTTAATGGCGTTATTCAACGACGGGGCACGACAAATACGGCCTTCTCTCGAATGGAAAATCCGTCGCTGCTGGGGTGATCCCCATCACTGCTTGATTCAACGATAAATTCAATATCGTGACTTCCCGGCGCTACTCGCGTGGCCGACAAGCCAAGTCGAACAGGAACGATTCGCGACGCGGTCGAGCCGATTTCCATCGGTTGGTCCTTCGATAATATTTTCAGATCTTCAAGGCCCGTCACGCGAATGCGGAAGCGATGCGTCTTCTCGTCCGTGTTCATGACCCGCACTTGATAGACGTTTTCCACCTGCTCTTCGCCGCCTTGGCGGGTGATGCGGTCGCGAATGATATCGACCTTGATCGGCTCACGGAGCCAGATGGCGGCGCTCGATGCGAGAATGATCGTCCAGACGATGGCGGTGTAAATCAGAATTCTTGGCCGGAATACGCGCCGGATAATCTCTTTCCAGGCGTATCCACGCTCGACTGCATTTTCTGTGGTGTAACGGATAAGTTCTCGGGGATAACCCATCTTGTCCATCACCTGATTGCAGCCATCGATACAGGCCGCGCAGCCGATGCATTCGTATTGCAGTCCTTTACGGATGTCGATGCCGGTTGGACAAACCTGCACGCAAATGCCGCAGTCCACGCAGTCGCCGAGGCCGGCGGTCTTCGCATCCGCGCTGCGCGATCGGCTGCCGCGAGGCTCGCCGCGTTTTGCATCGTAGGTGATGACCAGCGTGTCTCGATCGAACATCACGCTTTGGAAACGCGCATAGGGACACATGTATTTGCACACTTGTTCGCGCATCCAGCCGGCGTTGCCGTAAGTGGCGAAGCCGTAGAACAGGATCCAGAATGTTTCCCACGGCCCGAGCGTCGTGCGGAAGAATTCCATCGTCAGGTCACGGATGGGTGTGAAGTAACCGACGAAGGTGAAGCCGGTCCAAAGCGCTAGGGTTCCCCACGCAAAATGCTTGAATGTTTTTTTAAATATGCGCTCCACTGAGTGCGGTTGCTGATCCAGCTTCATGCGCTGTGCGCGATCCCCCTCGATGGAGCGTTCGATCCACAGGAAGATTTCCGTGTAGACCGTTTGCGGGCACGCGTAGCCGCAGAAAAGGCGACCAGCCACAGCCGTAAATAGAAATAGTGAAAGCGCGGAAATGATGAGCAGGAGCGCGAGATAAATGAAATCTTGCGGCCAAAACACCATTCCGAAAATGTAGAACTTGCGCGCCGCCAGATCGAACAACACCGCCTGCCGCCCATTCCATTCCAACCATGCTGTCCCATAAAACAGCAGTTGGGTGAAGATGACCATGGCGATTCGCCAATTGGCGAACCATCCGTGCACTGCGCGAGGATAGATCTTCTTGCGGATTTCATAGAGCGCTTGGGAAACCGCCTCGCCGCCATCGGGGCCGCCCGGGGAATTAACGGGCGGCTCGGTAGCTGGCGATCGAGGCGTGATAGTTATCGGCTTGATCACTTCGGCGCTTCCACAAGCTTCTCCGTGTCGGCGGACAAGCTATAAACATAGGCCGAAAGCAAATGGATCTTCGATTCGTCGAGGATGTCCTGATGCGCCGGCATCCGGCTGCTGCGGCCATTGGAGACGGTTTCAATCACATCTTTCGACGAGCCGCCGTGCAGCCAGATTTTGTCGGTCAGGTTAGGCGCGCCGATGGCGTGATTTCCCTTGCCGTCGGCGCCGTGACAGGCGACGCATTTGCTCTGGAACACTTTGCGGCCGCCGTAAATTTTCACGCTGTCGCTTGGGAAGCCGGAGAGGGACAACACGTAGTACGAGACCTCGTTGACTTCTTCGCTGGTCAGCATTTGACCGAAAGCGGGCATGACGCCATTGCGACCTTCGGCGATCGACGTTCTGATAGAGGCCGGGTCATTGCCGTACAGCCAGTCCTTATCGGTGAGATTGGGGAATCCCTTCGCGCCGCCGCTGTCGGAGCCGTGGCATTGCGCGCAGTAGGTAAGGAACAGGCGCTGTCCGGTCGCTCGGGCTTCGGGGATGGCCGCAACCGCGCGCACATCCTGCTGAGCGTATTTCTCGAAGATCGGCGCGAACCTGGCTTTGGCTTGTTGCTGCTCATCGGTGTGTTCGCCGCTGGAAGTCCAGCCTAGCGTTCCCTTGAATTCGCCCAGACCGGGATAGAGCACGAGATAACCGACGCCAAAAATGATTGTGAGATAGAACAACCCCATCCACCATAGCGGCAGTGGATTGTTGTATTCCTGTAAATCCTCGTCCCAGACATGGTCGTGCAGTTCCGGCTTTTTCGAGGCGCCGCGGCGTTTGTTCGTCGCCGTGAGCAGGACGACGCAAAAGGCGATGCCGCCCAGTGTCCCGATGGCGATGAAGTAACCCCAGAAACCGCTCAGAAAATCACTCATGGTTTACTCCGTCGCGCTGCTTCGAGGGGAGGTCTTCTTCAAAAGGAAGCTGGGCCGCTTCCTTGAACGCGCTGGCCCGGTTGGGGCGCCACGCCCACCAGCAGATGCCGATGAAGACGATGAGCGACAGCACTGTGATGGTGATGCGGAGATCGTTGGTATCCATGATGTTCTACCTAGTGTTTTTTCTTCAAAGCAGTACCCAACGCTTGCAAATAAGCGATCAGCGCGTCCTGCTCATTCTTTCCTTCCAACTCCCGCTTCGCGCCAGCGATGTACTCGTCGGTATAGGGAGCGCCGAGCGTGCGTAGCGCGCGCAGCTTGGTCTCGATGTCCCTGGCGTCGGCCGGGGTGGTCTCCAACCAAGGGTAAGCCGGCATGTTCGATTCCGGCACGACATCGCGCGGACTATTCAAATGAACGCGATGCCATTCGTCGCTGTAGCGGCCGCCGACGCGGGCGAGATCCGGGCCCGTGCGTTTGCTGCCCCATTGGAACGGACGGTCGTAGACGAACTCGCCCGCCACCGAATAGGGACCATAACGTTCGGTCTCGGCGCGAAATGGCCGGATCATTTGCGAATGACAGTTGTAGCAACCTTCGCGCACATAAACGTCACGTCCGGCGAGCTGGATGGCGGTATAAGGCTTCAAGCCGGTCACCGGCTCCGTGGTGGAGCGTTGGAAGAACAGTGGAACGATTTCCACCAATCCGCCGACGGAGACCGTCAGGATGACGAGGACGATCATGAGACCAATATTTTTTTCAATAATGTCGTGGCTGAATTTCATGGTCTTCGGTTTCCTTATGCTTTGGCTGCGGCAAGCGCAGGAATTGGCGCATCAACCGGTCGTTGTCCTCGAACGGTCCTCCACACGTTCCAGGCCATGATGAACATGCCGAATAGGAAGAGCACGCCGCCAAGCAGACGAATCGCATAGTAGGGATACGTCGCCTTGACGCTTTCGACGAAGCTGTACGTGAGCGTGCCGTCGTCGTTGACCGCGCGCCACATCAAGCCTTGCATGACGCCGGCGATCCACATGGATGTGATGTAGAGAACCACGCCCAACGTCGCGATCCAGAAGTGCGCGGTGATCAAACCGATGCTGTACATCTTCGGTTGGCCGAAGAGGCGGGGAATCAGGTAATAGATCGCGCCGATGGATATGAAGGCGACCCAGCCGAGCGCGCCTGCGTGCACATGGCCGACGGTCCAGTCCGTGTAGTGGGAGAGGGCGTTGACAGTCTTGATGGACATCATCGGCCCTTCGAAAGTCGCCATGCCGTAGAAAGACAGGGACACGACCAGGAATTTCAGAATGGGGTCGTCGCGCAACTTATGCCATGCGCCGGAGAGCGTCATCATGCCGTTGATCATGCCGCCCCAGGACGGCGCGAGCAGTATGAGCGAGAAAACCATGCCCACGGATTGCGCCCAGTCCGGTAGCGCCGTGTAGTGCAAATGATGGGGGCCGGCCCACATGTAAGTGAAAATGATCGCCCAGAAATGCACCACCGAAAGGCGATAGGAGTAGATGGGCCGCTCTGCTTGTTTCGGCACGAAGTAATACATGATGCCAAGGAAACCGGCGGTCAGAAAAAATCCCACCGCGTTGTGGCCGTACCACCATTGCACCATCGCATCTTGCACGCCTGCGTAAGCGGAATACGATTTCCAGAAACTCACCGGCACGGCGGCGCTGTTGACGATATGCAGAATGGCGACGGTAATAATGAAGGCGCCGTAGAACCAGTTGGCGACGTAGATATGCGGCGTCTTCCGTTTGAAGATCGTGCCGAAGAATACGACTGCATATGAGACCCAAACCAGCGCGATCAGAATATCGATCGGCCATTCGAGTTCCGCATATTCCTTCGACGATGTGATGCCCAGCGGCAGCGTAATCGCCGCCAGCACGATGATGATCGTCCAACCCCAAAAGGTGAACGCGGCGAGCCGATCGCAGAAAAGACGAACCTGGCATGTCCGCTGAACGACGTAATAAGAAGTGGCGAACAACGCCGATCCGCCAAAGGCGAAGATCACCGCGTTGGTATGTAAAGGCCGTAATCTGCCGTACGAAAGCCACGCGACGCCATGGGTGAGGTCGGGCCAAAGCAGTTGCGCGGCGATCAGAACGCCCACCGCCATGCCGACAATGCCCCACACGACCGTCATGATGGCGAACTGGCGAACGACCTTGTAGTTGTAGGTGGTTTCCAAATCCATCGAGTTTTGCTCCATTGCTTGTTTAAGACTTACGCAAAAACGTCCCAGCCGCGTTGCGTCTCCTTGCCGTACAAACGCGTACTGTCTGCGTCGGCGCGCCTTGCTGGGACGCTTTTGCGTAAGTCCTGTTGTTGTTGGGAACCGCGAGTGCGGGAATGATGCTTGGAATGCTAAGGGATCGGCGGGGGGATGGTATTGATGTAGATCAAGGGGCGGTGTGGTTGTGGGATATCGCTTTTGCGGCGAAACCGAAATTAAATAAAGCCCCTCTCCCTTGAGGGGAGAGGGGTTGGGGAGAGGGTGACGGCGTAGCCAATTTCAAGCATTTCACCCTCTCCCCAGCCCTCTCCCCTCAAGGGAGAGGGGGTTAGCCGTGGAAACATATGCAAGTAGTCCCGGAGTCAACCGATAGAATCATCGTCATCCTGCAAAATCCGATGCGCCGGACCTTCCAGATCCTCGAACTGCCCGCTGTCCACCGCCCACCAGAAAATAACGCCAATAAGAAAGACAAGGACTAGACTCAACGGGATAAGCAGGTAAAGGATATCCATGGCGGCTTTACACGCTGAGCGCCAGTGAAGGGTCCGGCCGTCTTGCTACCGTTGGGCGCGACGCCATACGTAAAGCGTTTGCGACCACGACGAGCGAACTCACCGACATTCCAATCGCCGCGACGAGCGGCGTCACCAGCCCCAATGCGGCGAGCGGGATTGCGACCAAATTGTAGACGGCGGCCCAGGCGAGATTTTGTCGCATGACTTGGCTGGCCGACTTCGCTATTCGCAGCGCCGCCGGAATGACGTTCAGATCGCTCGACAGCAGCACCATGTCAGCGGTTGTCTGCGCTAAATCCGCGCCGGAACCCATGGCGATGGAGACCTGGGCGCCGCCGAGGCTGGGCGCGTCATTCACGCCATCGCCAATCATGGCCACAACGGCCCCCTGTGCTTGCAGCGCATGGATATAAGCCAATTTTTGTTGAGGCGTCGCGCCGCCGCGTCCATGCGACAGCCCCGCTTCGATAGCGATATGCGTCACCATCCCGGGTGAGTCGCCGGAAAGAATGTGTACGGTCTTGCCCATGGCTTGCAGTTGGCCGATTACCGCGCGGCTCTCCGGACGCAATGCGTCAGTGAGGTGCAAGAAGGCGAGCCAACCGTGTTCGCTTCCCAAGGCGACTACAGTGGACGATGCCGCTGCATGTGGCGTCACCGGCGGCTGTCCCGCAATGCCGCGAACGAAGTCGAGCGTGCCGATACGGTATGTGATGTCATCGACTTTTCCTTGTATGCCGGACCCCGGGCGCGTCGTCAGTTCGCTTGCGGCTCCTCGCTCCGAGGTGGCGGCGCGCAATGCCTTTCCGAGGGGATGGGAACTGCTGGCTTCCAAGGCTGCGGCGATGCCAATGACGTGGGCTTCGCTCTGAGTTCCCAGCAAGGTGACTTGCATGAGCGTTGGCGCGCCGCGAGTTAGGGTGCCCGTCTTGTCGAAGATGACATCGGTCACTTGCGACAATGTTTCGATCGCGTGGCCCCGAGTGGGCAAGAGGCCGATTTTCACGAGCCGATGCGTGGCCACTGTCACCACGGTGGGAACCGCAAGTCCCAGCGCGCAGGGGCAAGTGATGAGCAATAAGCCAATGACAACCGGCAGTGTTCGTTCCGGCGCATTGATGCCCCAGTACGTCGCCGCGGCTATTGTCACCGCGAGCAACCCGAGCACGAACCAATTCGCGGCGCGATCGGCCAAGCGAGCGATGGCCGGCTTTTCACCCAGCGCGCGATCCACCAGACGGGCGATTTTGCCGACGGTGTTTTGCGCGCCAACGGCTGTCGCGCGGATGATCAGTGGGCTGCCTAGATTCACGGCCCCGGCAATGACAGGGGCCGCGACGGACTTCGGAACGGGACGGCTTTCGCCGCTGATCAGCGATTCGTCGTTTTCGCCGGAGCCCTCCAACACCACGCCGTCAGCCGGTACGCGTTCGCCGGAACCGATCAGTAAATTGTCCCCGATGCGAAGTTGTTCGCTTGAGACCTTCTGTGTGTCTCGCGAAGTAGGGTAATCATCGAAACGTTGGCAATATTCCGGCGCCACGCGGGCCAGCCGTTCGAACATGTCGTCGGATCGCGAGCGCGCTTGCCGCTCAAGGAAGCGCACGCCGAGCAGCAGGAATACAAACATCGTGACGGAATCGAAGTAAACGTCGCCGCGTCCCACGAGCGTGCTCCAGACGCTGGCCGCAAACCCTGCGCCTATGCCCAGCGCGACCGGCGTATCCATGCCGAGAGCGCGGTTGCGAATGTTTCTCCAAGCGCCGATGAAAAATGGCCGAGCGGAGTAAACAAGCACGGGAACTGTTAGCAACAGGCTCGCCCAGTTCATCAAGAGGCGATGATCGACGGCGATTTCGCCTTCGCTCGCCAGATAGATCGGGATCGCGAACATCATCACTTGCATCATGCACAAGCCAGCGACGGCGAGTTGTTTCAGCAACTGGCGACGTTCCGCGCGGCGTGCTGTCTCCGCTTTTTCCGGATCGTAGGGGCTGGCGCGATAACCGATTTCGGCGATCGCCGAGAGAATCGCCGACAGCTTGATGGATTCCGCATTCCATTGAACGCGCATGCGCTGCGTGGCGTGGTTGACGCCGACATCCAGCACGCCGGGCAGCTTACGTAGACGCCGCTCAATCAACCATACGCACGCGGCGCAACGGATGCCTTCCAGCAAAAACGCGGCGTCCCGCTCGTGGCCAGAACCGTGATGAACGAAAGTGGCTTGCAATTCTGTTTGGTCATACGCAGAAAGCGCCGCGAGAAAATTCGGAACAGTCTCAGCGGGAGCGGGAAGGGCGTCCCGGCTCCGGTAATAATCGCTAAGTCCGGCGTCGCTGATCGCATGCGCGACCGCCGAGCAACCGGCGCAGCACATCGCACGATTCACGCCGTCGATGAGGACGTGGTATTCGACGCGAGCGGGTAGGGGGAGGCCGCAATGGAAGCAGGTTTTATTCATGCTTTAAGGTATTCACGCATATTTGCGTATGGTCACGAACGCTCCCTACCGCCCAATAATATGTTTCAACCCTTCAAGATCGGTTATCTCGATCTTCTTCTGTTGCGTGTTGATCAAGCCTTGATCTTGAAATTTGGAGAAGGTTCGGCTGACCGTTTCCAGTTTCATTCCCAGATAGCTACCGATTTCGGCGCGGCTCATGCGTAGCTGAAACGCGATTGGCGAGTAGCCGCGAGCCTTCAGCCGCTGGGACAGGTTGAGTAAAAACGTCGCCAGCCTTTCTTCCGCATGCATGTTTCCCAGCATAAGCATGAGCCCATGCTTGCCCACGATTTCGCTGCTCATGATCTTGTGGACGTGACGTTGCATCGTTTCGCTTTCGCGGCACAACTTCTCAAGATGCTGAAAAGGAATGACGCAAACTTCGCTGTCTTCCAATGCGATCGCGTCGCAGGTGTGCTTTTCGGTGCTGATGCCGTCAAGCCCGATGAGTTCTCCCGCCATTTGAAATCCCGTCACTTGTTCTCTACCGTCGTCATGAACCACCGCCGCCTTGAACGAGCCGACGCGGATGGCGTAGATGGCGTTGAAAGGCGCACCGGAGCGATAAAGCGGCTGGCCGCGTTTGACGGGCCGATGGAAATACACGACGTTATCAAGGCGCTCAACATCTTCAGTCGTCAGGCCCATGGGGAGGCAGACATGCTTGAGCGTGCAACTGGAGCATCGAATCTGGCAGGGTGAGGTTGACGTCGAGTTAGTGACGCTGACATCTCCGATAACCGGTGTTCTTGCGTTTTGAAGGCTGGCGGTGGCGTACATAGTCAATCTCCTGTCGCTAATCTAGCCGAAATAGTCTCGATGGCTTCGCGAACCTTGCCGAACTCGGCGGTTTTGTCGAAGAAATACATAGCCCCTGCGAATAGACACTGAAGCCGAAATTGTGGGAATGCATAATTGGTAAGCACAATCGGCGCAGCCGCCGGCGCGATACGCTGCAACTCCCGGAGGACTGATAAACCGCTGCCGCCCGCAAGCTGCATGTCTATGACGACCACCTCGGGCTGGGTTGCCTCGATGCCTAAGAGCGCGTCGGCAGGGGTCTCGGCCTCACCGCAAATGACGACTTTGGGTATTTCTCTTAGCAACTCGGAAAGTCTTTCGCGAATGAATGGAGAGTCCTCAACCAGATAAACTTTCATGGTGGGAGCGCCTTTTCCCATTGCTGATGGTGTGCAGTATGGCGCGCGCCCGCGTATCAAAATATCAGCGGTTGCTTAAAGTTGCTGTAGGAGTAGTGAGGGGGATGTAGGAGGAATCCTACGAGTTATTCGATTCTAGAGCGGTTTTCAGTTTGGTGTACGGGGCCAATCTCGCGCCTCCGGCGTCAAACGTGCTCGTTTGTACGCCTCGTGGTCAGTCACGGTGAATTTGTAGGAGCGAGCTTGCTCGCGAAGCGATGTCTCCATGTCCCATCTGTAGAGTTGCGTCAGTTTTCCGTCCGAGACCCTGGACGCAATCGCGAGCGGAGCTCGCTCCTACAGAAAAAATCACCGTGACTGACCACTAGAGCGGATTTCGACCCTGTGGGCAGCCACGGGCTGCTACTCAGTCAACTCCCTCCAGTTCACCCGTCGATTACCGAGTGGGGACAGGGAGACAGGCAGTTCTGGCGCCGCGTTGCTCGCATCCGATTTGCGGATGATCTGTTTCAACGCTCCCGATGGCAATTTGACGATGACGGGCCGGCTCGCCAATGCATCTCCGAGTTTCTGTCCGGACCAAGTGACCGTGGATCCAGGCAGGAAGCCACCTGTTTTGTAATCGAGTACATACACCCAACTCGATCCGCCGGGGACACAAGGATTTGCACTCGGGATGTTGCTGGTAAAAGCCAGGGCGCCGACAGCCAATACGGGTTCGGTGATGATGCGTTCGCCGGTATCCGGCAGATCGACATACCAGCCTCTTTTCGCGGATAAATCCACTGCATTCGTCGATGCCGTCCGGAAGTTTCCGCTAGTCAAGAACGTTTGCTGAACCAGATTGACGCGCAGTGGCGCAATGGTTGGCGTATCGGAAAGATCGTCCATCAGGCCGTACATGCTTTGCACCTGCGTAGCGCTGGGATTTGGGCTAGGCGCGCTAGGCAAGTCTTTATCGCCCAAATATTGACCAGTGCCGACATACACCATTCGCTTGCCGTTGATTTCTCCCAACTCCGCAGGCGTTGTCACCGGCTGGATTTGCCCAGCGCCATTCACGAGGGTCGCCAATTTTTTTACACCCCATTCGCTGACGTTGTCGCTACTCAAATCGAAGCGCCACACATTGCCAAAAAGATCCCCTCCATAAACGAATTCCACTGTGTTGTCGGTATCGGCTCTGTCGACAAATGCGCTGATGTGAGTAAATCCGCTAGGGTTTGCAGGGCTGCCCGCGGCCGAAGATCCGCAACTGCCGTCGCAGGTCGGAATATCTGCAATGACAGCGCCTGTTCTCGGATTCAGCACGAACAAGTGACCGTTGCCATCTCCTCCGGTATCTGAGCCGTTGTTATAGCCCGACGTAACGAGCACAACCCAGCCTTTGGCGCGAGTCTTCACAATGACGGGCTTCCCAAAGCTGTAGCCGACATCTGATCGGTAAGCGTTTGTCGAATTCTTCGGGAATTCCCACAGCACCTTCGCCGCGGCGGCGGCTTCTGTGGCGGCGATGGGACTTGTTACGTTCAGCGCATAGAATCCGCGACCGCCTTTGCCCAGACCGCCGACCAGAATCGTGCGCCAGTTCGGCGCGCCGCTACCGCCATCTGTTTTCGCGAAATCCACATCCGCCAGCGTTGGTGTGGCGTCAATGTAGTAGAGGTGTTGAAAGCCGTTTTTCCGGCTCAGATTATTGAGCGTTGGAAGCAGGAAGCTCGGCACATAGGCCCACTCCTCGTTGCCGCCATTGACAGGATCGCCGCCAAAAACATGGAGCATGCCGTCATTGGCGCCTTGAAATACGACCTTGGGACGGGTGGCGTTTGCAGTTCTGTAAGCGGCGTATCCATTGTCGATATAGTTACGATCAGGCGGATTCAGAACCACTGGCTCCGCATTGATGATATCGCCGAGACGGGATGATCGAACACGGTACGTTAATCCTTCCAGGCTGCGGTTGCCTCGCAGGAAGGCCAGTACATTGGCGCCGTCCGACGTGGCGGGCGTGTTGAGCATGGCTTGTTGAACGACGGAGACTTTCGTTCCGGTGGACGCTGTGGTCGGCTGAAACTGTATGCCTATTTGACTGGCGCCGGCGTTGGAATAGGTGACGATCTTGCGAGACGTTGTGGCGTCAAGTTGCGTTTTTGCGCCGCCATTGACCCAACTGCCTATGGTTCCGGGCAGTCCGGTCGTCAGGTTTACTTGAAAGGCGTTCAAATCGCCGTACCAGGAGCCTGAATGATATTCCGATATGTATGCCGTGTTATCCGTGGCGGTGACATTCGGATTGCTAACCGATACGCCGGCTGTCGCGGCAGTGCGGCCCACGATGTCATCGAGCGCGGCGGTGAGCGCGTTAGCGAAGGCGGTTGGCTCCGCCGCACTGAAGAATCCGCCACGGCTGTTTATTGCGGCATGGGCAAGGTCGTCCAATTTCGGGGCTATAAATGCGTTCGGGTCAGACCAGGTAATCGGTTGGGGCGTTGGCGTGAATGCCGCGTCGATTGCCGATTGGGAAACCGATCCAGTAAGACCAAGCCCAACGGTGAAGTTGACCATATGCTGCCAGAATGCCGGGTCTTGGGTGTTGCTTGGAACATTATTGACCAGGTCGGGACGGAGGTCGCGTTTCCAGTAATACATCGCGATGTCCGCCAGCGTATCCGACCAGCTGTCGGCATATGGATTGGCAGGCGTATACGTATAGTTCGGTCTTGAAGGCCCGGTTATGGTGGGGCCTGCCGTATCGTCAAGGTTTTCCCGGGCCGCCAAGGTGGTCGCCGGCGAGCCGTTCCAGTATCCGTCGGTAGCAAGGATGTGATAATTCTGACGACAGGAATATTGCTGGCCGCCGCCGGAGCCGGGATTTTGTCCCCAAGGCCCTAGATCGTCGGTGCGGCTAAAGTATTGTCCGACATCGTCGAGCGCGCGCCGCAATGGCGTATCGGTATCCAAAGGGCCGGAGTAGAGATTGGCGAAGAAAGTCGTTCGACTGGCGCCGCTGAATTGTCTGACGCCGGTAACGACAGTTTGATTCGTAACGCCGTCGATGTTTTGCACGTTTCCGGAAATACGGCCGAAACCAACGCGCATATTGCTGCCTTGTTGCGCGAACGCCGTCCCGACGCCTCCGCGCGCAACGAGAGCGCGAGATCGGTAATAGGTATACCAATTGGCGAAGTTTTGTATTTCCGTGCTGTAGTTGCAGTTCGCCCCTCCACAGTCTGTGCGGCCGGATGCTTTTGGAAAGGGCGCGTTGGTAGGTCTGATTTGTATTCTTGTGTAGCTGCTGGGTTGCCACACGTCGCCGCCGTTGTATCTGAAGTAGGTCGCCGGAAAAAACGTTCTTGCCTCGTAGCTCCAGCCGCCAGCAAAATCCACCCACCATGCGGTTTCCGTGTTATCGACCGTCAGATTTCGCGTTCCCACGGCGGTATTGGTTGGATTGTGATAAGCAGCGAACGGATTGGCATTCGGCATCAGGCTGCCATCGGGCCTGCTCCAGGGGATGTAGCGTAGTTGCGGATTGTAGTAGACCTTGTTGTTGTGGCTCGATCTCATGAAGGCGGCGAAGGGGTCCGTTGCATCGAAAACCACCACATCCGGATCGTAATTAAAGGCGCTTCCGTATGGATTGGCCGCCGGCGGGGGAAACATGAAGTAAACGAAGTCGCCGTAGACGCCCATGATTTGGTCCGGCATGAGCTCCCATTCCATTGAGCCCGAGTCGTCTATTGTAAGCATCACATTGGGGTCGACCGTGTTCTTGAGCGCCATTGGTACGTTGGCGATGTCGGTGGATGCGGCCTGCGTGACCGCAATATTCCCCCATCCCAAAAGGAAACCAAGGCCGATAGCCAGTATTCCTCTAGCGCAAGTTTTTCTTATGGTCATATTTCTCCCCCTCTAGTACTTACGCAAAAGCGCCCCAGCAGGGCGCGCCAACGCAGACAATTCAAACGTGTAGGGCTAGGAGGCGCAACTCAACGCCCCACAATAGCTTGCGCGACCGTTACCGAATTCTTTGGGCCCATGGAATGGACAGTAATGCGGTAGTACGTTCGAACGGCAACGTTAAAATTAGTGACGTCAGGGCGTTTGCTTCCACCGCCCGATTCTTTGTCGGCTACGCATTTGCCATGAAAATCGGAGACTGGCGCGGGGCCTTCACATAGCCGGTCGATCACAACGCGAACGTCATAATCATTGATCGTTCTCGCAATTGGAACCTGATCCCAATCGATAGGCGTCTCAATCGATGCGGAGGCTTCGTCCTGCAGCGTCATCCCGCTGGCGGAAGCTTTGCGCTGCGTGGCGTAATACCAATAGCCGCTGGGGGTTGAGTTGCTCGGCAATCGGTCCGTATCTGGCAAGTTGGCGATAATGTCGGGTAAAGCGGCGACGCCGATTTCCACGCCAACATCCGTCGCCTGCAGCGATGCCTGTTTGAACGCCATGTTGCCGGCGATCACAACGCCGGTATCCATGGAGCGAACCACCGTTACCGCGATGAGGCTCATGGCGATCAGCATGACCAGGGCGACAAACAACGCTACGCCTCGCTGACGTAGTCGACTGCGCCACGCTTTGACGGGGAGAGAATTGATTTTCCTTTCCATCTCTACGGGCTCCCCCAAATAGCATTGCGCAAGGGAGCTATTGTTTCGTAAACCTTATAGCGGTAATTGCGATCCGGCACGGTGTAAGTGGGGCCAACGGTGCTTTGGCCGGCGGCGGCATCCGGCCAAAGTTTTATTGTTGCAGGACTTACCGGGGTTAATTCGCGCCGGTTCGCCCGCGCCACGACGGCGACCCTGATCGCCTTGATGCGCTTGTAGTCATTGATTGAAGGATTGGCCCATGCGCCAATGGGGTCGACCCACTGCGTTACCGATTTGCTTGCAGGATCGGCGGTAACGCCATACTGGGCTTGAATGGTCACGATGTCGCGGACCATTTCTGTAGGCGCTCCGCCGTTTTCTTCCACCCGAAGGCTGTTATTGCCGATCGTATACCGACGCGACACCAGATCTCCGAGATTATAAAGTTTGGCCCCAGGCAGATAGGCGGGCCAGGGCGTGTCGGGAGCGGGGGGGCTAACTTGATAAGCGGCCGGCGGATTATAGGTAACCTCGCTTGCTTGGTGATCATGTTGAATCTTGTACGTAGCGGTCTCGATCTCAGTGACCTGCATCAGGGTGCAATTGCCGTTTTGCGCAGCCACTATGAGGTCTTTCACATTAAATCCCGCCGTATTGCTTACGGTCAGTTCGGAGGAGGAATCCGCCATATCTTTGGTGATTTCCGCGTCGACATCGGCGCGTACAGACGTCCCATATTGCAATAAAAGCGTGTCCGAATTCGCGCCGCCGTCCGTAATGCTAAAACCACGCAATGTAAAATTCTGAAGCGGGCCTGCCAGGCCTGCCATACTCGGATCGCGCTTATAGGCATGAGTGGTCGAGCAGTTGAGCAATGCATCGCTGGCGAGACCATAACCGGCAATTCGTACGTCGCGCTCGATGCTGACCAGCGCGAATAAACCATTTTCCTGAGCATCCGCGACGCTGGTCGCCGTTCGGGAGCTTGCGGCGAATATCGTAAACATCTGCTGAATCACCAAGCTTGCTATCAAGCCGATCACCATGGCCACCATCAACTCCGTCAAGCTGAAGCCCGCCTCTCTGGTTTGTCGTAACCTCGTAGCGTTCATGCGATTCTCCTTAGAGCCTGTCATGAACTATTTCGCCCTTACATACGGACCCTCGGACGGGCTGCGCAAGTGCGAAATAGTTCATGACAGGCTCTAGCCGCCAACCTGCGTACTCGTCACAAAACGACGAGTGACCTGGTCCTGCGATGCGCGCCAGCGAACTGTGACAGTGATCTCATTCACATCGGGTGCAACATTTGTTATCTGGATGCGCTGCGTTTCTCCAGCCGCGCCAGGAAGCGTTTGCCTCACATTTGCAAGCCAGTTGCACACGGTCGGGCTCGTAGCGCTGCAACTCGTAGCGGCGTTTCCATCGTAATCGTAGGCCAGCGCGTTCTCTCGATCGCTCCAAATTTGGCCGATGATCTGGTTAGCAAGAAAACTGGCGTCAGCGCGATACTTTGCGTCGCCTGAGTGGCTGATCGCGGCAGCCAGCAGCCCCATTAGCGCGATCATCCCAATCGAAAAAATCACCAGCGCGATAAGCGCCTCAAGCAACATAACGCCGCGTTGTTCTTTTTTTAAGACAAAGCCTTTCATGCGCATAGATTGCCTCATCCACAACTCTGAAAATTGGTGGCGGGCAAGCTAAGGTCGCACATGCGGACTTGTCCACCCGAATTGACCCGAATTTGCATGGGACGATCGCCTGCCGGATTGGCTACGTCAATCAAAATATCCCCGCCTGGGAGGGGCGAGGTGGCGAGGCGACCATACCCGTTGAACACAATTGGATTGGCAAACGCGGCTCCGTCCACGGTAGCGCCGACCGTGACGTTGGAAGATCCTTCCTTGCCGGATCTTCCTTGCACGAATTCATTGGTGGCCCTTACTCGCACAACCCAATTGGCGCCATTCGACGCGGCTGTGACGGCGCCTGAGACCGGCGCATCGCTTGTCAGCACAAAGGCAATTGATTGATTTCGCTTTACGGCTTCTACGCGAGCCAGCTGTAATCCGTTCTGAATGGCGTTCGCGGCGGCTTTGGTTTTTTGGTTTGCAGTAAACACCTCCAGCTCGGGTACCGCCATAGCGAGCAGGATGCCCAGGATCGCGATGACCAACATCAGCTCGACCAAAGTAAATCCACGATTTTTCGGCGACGTGAAATAACCTGAAAGTCTTGCTGATTTCTGAAGATGCATCGCTTCCTTCCATTCTTGTGATTGTCAAATTTCGCCCACGGGCGAAAGAGTGAATCGCCGTATGTCGCATGCTTTTTTTAAACCTAAATGCGACGATTGGCTATGCTCGATTGCACATTTAGGTAATGACAGAACAGGAGAAATGCTCGTGTAATGTCAGCTTTTCATGCTTGTTCGAAAATTTCATGGGATTCGTATAAACCGCCAATCAGCGTGTCTAGTGGTCTGATTGCTAAATAATGGAACCTAATACCAATCCCAAACGATAACATGCCATTAAATCGCGTCTTTTGTCGCCTGGCATTGTCGCTCGTCGTTTTCATAGTGTTAGCTATGACGCCTCCTCGCCCTTGCAGGGCGCGTCTAAGCTTGTATGCGCAGACCGTTTCGCAGGCTCGCAGCATGCTGCTCGAACCCCCTGCGGAACCCTGGCCATGCAAAAAAACCATCAAGTCTATTGGCCCCATTATTGAGCAAGCAAAACATTAGGTTTGCATACGAAGCCCCTCCCTTGCAAATTAAAGAAGCCGATCAAGCGATCAGATGGCGCCACATTGAGTTGGGGGCGGTGGGGGGCAAATTGACGAGCTACGTCGGCGTATCCAGATCGTCGATCAGCTTATGGGTAATGGCGTACCGAATCAGTTCCGCATTGTTTTGCATTTGCATTTTTTGCAGGATGCGCGTTTTATGCGTGCTGATGGTCTTGATGCTAACCGACAGTTGCTCGGCGATTTCGGAGACGGATTGGCCGGCGGCGATTCGGCGGAATACGTCGAATTCGCGATTGGACAGTCGCTCATGCGGTAGCTCATCCGCTTTTGGGGTGAGGCCGAAAGCGAGCTTCTCCGCCATGGCCGTGCTTACATACATTCCGCCGGAAGCGACCTTGCGCACGGCCGACACAAGTTCGGCCGGGGCGCTTTCCTTGGTCAGGTAACCGGCCGCGCCGGACTTGAATGCGCGAGCCGCGTACTGTTCTTCGCCGTGCATGGTGAGGACCAATATCCGCAGCTTCGGTTTTTCCTCATGGATCTGCTTGATCAGCTCGATACCGCTACGCCCCGGCATGGACATGTCGAGAACAATCACATCCCACTCATCCTTACGGATCTGGTCAAGCGCCTCCAATCCATTGGAGGCTTCACCGGCCACCTGAAAATCCTCGGCGCCGAGCAGAATTTGTTTAAGACCTTCACGGACAATCGCGTGGTCGTCTGCAATCAGGATGCGAATCATTTTCTCTCCAGTACTTATTAGACTTCTTTTGAAACCGTAGCGAGCGGCTCGAGATCAAGCTGAGCATCGCAGGCTTGATATCGGGCTGTGCAGTAGGTTTCGAAAGAAGTCTATTCATCCGGCGGCAAGGCGATATGAATTTCTATCGTGGTTCCTTTGCCGGATTGGCTATGAATCGTGACCTCACCGCCTAATAGGCGAGCCCGTTCGCGCATGCCAAGCAGGCCAAAGGAAGCGGGCTTTCGATTTTCCGTCGGCATGCCTTTGCCATTGTCGCTTATTCGAACGACGCATTCGCCTTCGTTGCTGACCAAGGAAATGCGCACCTCGCTCGCGCCGGCGTGGCGCGCGACATTGGTCAACGCTTCCTGCACCATGCGGAAGACGGCGGTTGTCGCCGTATTATCGAAGCCCAGTTCATCATGGTCCAACTCCAGGTGCGTGGCCACGCCGTAGCGAGTCGAAAAGTCGCTCGCCAGCCACTCGATAGAGGGAATCAATCCGAGATCGTCCAACATGGTCGGTCGCAAATCCGCCGCGATGCGACGAACCGCCGTGACGGTCGAATCGATCAACGAATGCATCGCTTTCGTGCGATCGTGGAGTTTAGTAGGCTCCGGCGGAAGCGCCGACTGAAGCATCGATAAATCCATCTTGAGTGCGGTAAGGCGTTGGCCCAGGTCGTCGTGCAGTTCTCTGGCGATATGGGATTTTTCTTCCTCCCGGCCGGCTTGAATGCTGGCCGACAGTTGCGCCAACTCGTTGCGGGATGCCTGTAACTCCGTTTCCGCCTTTTTCCGCTCGGTGATGTCGCGCAGCATCACGGTATAGAGTTTTCCGCGCCCATCCCGAATTTGAGAAATGGACGCTTCGATCGGAAACTCCTCGCCGTCTGCCCGCAATCCGTACAAGGCCCGCTGTTGGCCCATCTGCCGCTCAGAAATTCCCGTCGCCCCAAATCGTCCCACATGCGCTTCATGCGTATTCCGGTATCGCTCTGGAATGAATCGAAGCAACGGTGATCCGATCGCATCCATGGCAGAGCAGCGAAAGACTTTCTCGGCCATGGGATTAAAGATAATGATTTTTTGATTCTCGTCGATGGTGATGATGACTTCCATCGCGGATTGAATAATGCCAAATAGCCGGGCTTCGTTCTGCTGCATCGAGGTCGTCAACTGGCCCGCTAATGCGATGGCTTCGGTGCGCGAATGGACAAGCCATCGAGCCGCCCAGAACAGAAAAAAGGAAATGGCGACGCCAATCGCGAGCACGATCCATGAGTGATCGGGGCTCATATCCATCGAGAAGCTTTCGCGTGCGGTGTGAGCGAATGTCCAGGGGAACCCGTGGAAGTTGATTGTCTCGACTTTACTAAATTTTGATGGGGCGGCCTCACTGGACGGAGGTCGTACGTTGTTTGTCTGAAACAGAATGCTTTCGTCGGTCGGCGTATCGCCTGTATGGACCGTCAAGTCGGCGCCAAGCGGATTTCGCGCAAGGACGCTCCCTATGAAATCACTTGCGCGAATCGATAGATAAACGTATCCAAGAATCGCTGCGCGTCGCGTCTCAACGGTCGGCGGAACGAGACCGCCGCGATATACCGGCAGATACATTAGAAACTCGGATTGCCGTTCGCCCTTGCTCGTTTGCTGCGATTGGAATTTCGCGGTTAATGCCGGCTCGCCGGAATCCTTGGCTCGATCGATGGCGTTTCGCAAACTGGGATCGGACGCCATATCGAAACCCCGCGTCAGTAAATTTCGCGCGTTAGCGGGCTCAACGAAGGAAACTGGCGTGGCGCTCGACGCATCGCCTGCTGGCCAGATTGCATAGTTCGATAAGCCTCCGTCACGCAAGCTCTGTACATGGCGAGTCCGGCGACTCGCATCGATCATGGGTGCGAAACCAAGTCCATTGACGCCCGCGAGCGACTCTTCAATTCGAAGCTGGGTGACGTAGTCTTTCCACAGATTCGGGGAGACGTTGTCGGTGGTCGCGAAAAGACCGGCGGCTCCCCGCAGGATTTGTTCTCCGGCGGCTAATTCGCGATGAATGGCTGTGGTTGTGTATGCCGCGCGTGATTCGAAACGAACGCGCACGACGTCCAGGTAGTCGTTTCTCAGGATGCGCCAAGTGAAAACGGTAGCAGCCAGCGCCACCACAAGCACCAGCCATGCCGCCCAGGAGTGCAGGGGCCAAGTTGGACCGGCTCTCTTTTTTGTCATGGGGTCAACCGACCATGGTGTGGACTGGGCATTCTTATTCATAGGCGATGGTTATTCCATTTTGCATTGGAGACAATATTTTGGCCGTTGATTCATCGTGTCCGTGTTCCTCCGAGCGTTTCGTTTCTAATGGGAAAGGCGTTGTTGGGCGAGGGGAGGGAAGCGATTAGGTTGGGATAGCTTTTGTAGCGGAAGACGACCAAGGTTGGCGCATTTTAACGCTAACTTCGAGGTCGCCAAGGTGGGTGGAGGAAGATGAATGCGAAAATTGAGGAAAGGGTCTCTGTTAAAGGCGTAGGGTGGAACGAAGGAGCCTCGCGACGTATTCCACCAGTATCAGTGCGCGAAGCGCAACCAATCAGCTTTAGATTTGGTTCGTTTCGCTGCCTAAACTGGTGGAATACGTCGCGAGGCTCCTTCGTTCCACCCTACGAGGTGAGCTACCGAGGCGAGCGTTTGTGACGAATAATCAGACTGCCATCATCCACCGGTCGGCGCTGTCAGCACCGACAGTTTGACTACGCCGGATCGTTGAATCGCCGCGATGGTCCTTGCGACCTCCCGGTATTGAACGCCTGCATCCGCTTGGAAATTCAGAGCTAGATCCGAATTGCTTGCGACGAGTGTTTTCAATTCCGGCTCCAGTGCTTCAAACGGAACCTCTCGCTTATCGATGAACACCTTGCCATTCGCATCCACACTCACGGTCACTGCTTTCACTTCCGACGGCGCAGCGGTTGTAGCGGTCTTTGGCAGATTGATATGGACCGCATTGTTAAGCAGCGGCGCGGTGATGATGAAGGTCACCAGTAACACCAGCATCACGTCCACAAGCGGCGTGATGTTGATCTCGCTTAGGACGTCGTTACGATCTCCACCAGTTGAGAAGGCCATTATCCTAGACTCCGTAGTTGAACGCGCCCGAGTGTGCGTTTTTGGCTCCGGCCGCTGCGCTTAACGTTCGTTTCACTCACGTTAGCCTTCACCGAAACTTCGTTTTCAGGCTGCTGGGTTAGGCGCGACGACGCGGCATGGCTATTCCATGCAAGGAGGAGCAACGACATCCGGCAGCCTGAAAAACGTGCAATCGGGTGCGTAGCGATCTCATCGATTTGGTGAGGCGAAAAAGAACGAAAATGCTCGCGCATACAGTGCCTTTCTACAGGAAATAAGCGGTCAACTACGGAATCTAGGATTAAGCAAATGCTCCTTGAACGCGCGGGGCGGCGGTTGCATTGTTGCCGGCCTCTCTCGGTACGCTCCTGGTCACCCGGAAGCCGCCTTTCTGCGCCAAATTGACGAAGTCAGTGGCGTAGTTATCGAGCTCCAACGCCTTGACCTTCAGTCGGCGTAGATAAAAGTTGTAAGCCAATACCGCCGGTACGGCGACGGCGATGCCGACGCCCGTGGCGATCAACGCTTCGCCTATAGGTCCGGCGACGACATCAATGCTGGCCGAGGCGCTTTTTCCTATCGCGGTGAGGGCGTGGATGATGCCGAACACGGTGCCGAACAGACCGACGAATGGCGCCGTGCTACCGATGGAGGCGAGCACCGCTAAGCCGCTTTCCAGCGAATGGTGTTCTTTCTGAATCTGCTGCCGCAGATGACGTTCAAGCAGTTCTTGCCGATCCCAGCTATGTTCGAGATCGCTGCCGGCGGCGCCGTCCTTATCGACATACAGGGCATTGAATCCAACGCTTGCAAGTCGCGCTTTCGGGCTCTCGTCGCTTGCCAGGGTTGTGGCCGTGTCAAGACTGCTGGCGCTCCAGAATTGTTTGGTGAAATGGCGATCCCGCGTCGCGAGTCGCCAGTGCTGAACGCCTTTGGCGATGATAAGCACCCAGGTGATGATGGAGAACAACACCAATGCGTACAACGAGCCTTCGACGATAAGAGTTAAGTGATGATCAGTCATGATTGTCTTTTAGGTATTTAGTTTAAAAATAAGTGGCACTCGAACCCATCCATCGATAGGCGTTTGGCCGCGCTTCGCGGGATCGAAAACCCATGTGGCCACGGCTTTTACGGCAGCCTCATCCAGAATGGCGTGACCGCTCGATTTAGCCACGTCGATGTTATCCGGCTGTCCGCTGGCGAGGATGTGGACCTTGAGCACGACTTGTCCCTGCAATCCTCTTTTTTGCGCCGCTGATGGATAGCTAGGCGCCGGGTTGCTGCGATATCCGGCGTAACCGCGCGGCTCAGTTACCTGCTCCACGGGCGCCGCGACGGGCGCGGGCGTAGGCGTTGTGGCAACCTGCACGGTGTCAGGCGTGGGTTGCGCCACTTCGACCGGCGTTTCATTCGACACAATCGGCGTCGAGGTGTCGGGCTGCGCCGCGACCACGGGCTTTGGCGGCGCCGCTTTTCGAATTGGCGCGGGGGCCTTCGCCACTTGAGGCAAAGGCTTGGGTTGAATGACGGGAGGGGGCTCCGGTTGTTTGATGGGCGCCATTTCGATTGTTAACGGCGGCGTCGGAGCCTTCGCTATTGGTTGAATCAACGCCGGTTGATTGATCGCTACGATGATCGCCGTATGTATCGCAATAGCGCATCCAACGACGGCGATCAATTCCAACTTGCGGCGCGAGCCAACGTTATCGTTGCCATCGCGAATCGTCGCGATGGCAACTGGCGGACATTCAGCGGAGATGGTGCGAGAAGTCTGCAGATGATTCCGGCGAGCGGCTGCACGGCGCGGTGAACTGCTAGCGCCCCCAAAACCTAGTTCAAAAGTCATTGTGGTCATGATGACTCCTTTAATTCGAGTACATCCTGTTCAGCAGTAATCATGCCAATCAAATTTGATTTCTTGTTTCCCTATGGGTGACGGCTGTTTTAACGATCGAGCGTTAACGCAAATGTTGCGAAGCCAGCAGGAGATGGTTTGCATGGTGTTGGATTTTGGGCAGTGGGTATTCATGGATACCTCAAGAACGCAGGTCGCAACCTACAAGCTCCCTTCGTATTAAGTTCAGGGGAGAGTGAGTGTTCGTGGCTATGCGTAGATGTGCGTAGCTAACCGATGTTGTTTTCGCCGCACATTGCGAACAAGCATTGCTGGGATTCAAGCATTTTCTCGGCGCTAACATTTCTAAGTTGTCACTGATTCAATCAGGCCACAACCCACCCTAATGTCCGTTCATCAATCGATGGCACGCTACCTGCTTATACGGGTTTCCACACCTTATTCGAAAAGTGAAATGACCATGAAAACCTTAAACAGATTGACAGCGTTGACGTTGGTTCTCGCAGCATCGCTTGCATTCGGCCAGCAAGCGGGCAACACAAACGCCGTGGGCGCCCAAGCCGCGCCAGCATACAAGGCGAAGTCTAAAAAGCTCGACCGCGCCGAACTGGATGCGCTGTTAGCCAAGCCCGATCAGGTGCTCATCATCGATGTGCGTCGGCCAGATGAGTTGACGAAGATTGGCGGATTCCCGGCGTACCTGAGCATTCAGTCGAAAGACTTGGAAAAAAGCGTGGACTTCATTCCAAAGGGCCGCGTGATCGTGACGGCATCGAATCATGCAGCGCGTGCCTTGCGCGGGGCGGACCTGTTAGCTAGTAAAGGCTTCAAGGTCGCCGGCGCCGTCGGCGCGCAGGACTATGAAGCGGAAGGCGGCACGCTGGTCAAAATCTCGCCTCCTGCGCCAAAAGCCGCGAATGCCCCGGCGACATCTACTACGCAGTAATCCAACAATTCCCTATCCCTTCAAGGCCAAGGTATCTATACAAGTTAAATTGTCATTCTGAGCGCCAGTGAAGAATCTGCTTTTTGCGGTGGCTCCGCAGGTATTGAACAGCAGATTCTTCGTCGCGCCTCCTCAGAATGACAGGTTTTAGCAACGTGCTTCTCATAGCAAAGCGAATTGTGTAGACGCCCATGCCTTGAAGGGGAGGCAGCGGCCCTTCATTGGAATCCATTTAGGATCGGGTGCGGAATAACGTCCCGATTTAGACAAGTCTGCCGGGATGCGCTACAAGGCGCCCCGAAGCGCAGTGTAGCGAGACTACATAAGCGAGGGGCAACGCAGTAGCGCGCCCTGCAGACGCAGGATAAATCGGGAAGTTATTTCGTACCCGATCCTTAGCTTACGGTCTCTCCTTCATCCACCTCAGAACGATCTTTCAGCAAACCAAACCGCTTCAACTGAGCCCGCAGCACATTACGCGAGATTCCGAGGAGTCTCGCGGAGCGCACCTGGTTTTCTTCGCTGAATTCGAATGCGGACCGCACCAACGCTTCCTCAACTTGACGATATAGGTCTGGCGCATCGCGTTCAAACAAGTCCACGAACTGCCTGGACAACGCTGCTATGGCTCCATCTTCGTCGATTGCCGCCGGGGCTGGCGTTACAGTGTGACGTTGCGACGCTGGATTGGAGATAAGGGTCGATAGTTTGAGGTCAACGGAATCAATGATGTTATTGCTGCAAACGATCAACGCATAATGAATGACATTTTCCAGTTCGCGAATATTTCCCGGCCAGGCATAGTCAAGCAAGGCGCGTTCGGCCCTCACGGATATGGCGATAGGCGGCAATTGCAATTTCGCGCGATAAATATCGACGAAGTGGCGGGCGAGCGGCATCACGTCGCCGGGGCGTTCTCGCAACGGTGGTAAATCAACCGTGGCGACGTTAAGTCGGTAGTAAAGATCCATGCGAAAGTGTCCGGCGGCGACAGCCTTCACCAAATCCACGTTCGTTGCGGCTACCAACCTTACATCAATGGGTATGGCTCGTCGCGAACCGATGCGAACCACTTGGCGTTCTTGAAGCACGCGCAATAACTTCACTTGCATCGCCAATGGCAGATCGCCGATCTCATCGAGAAATAGGGTGCCGCCATTTGCCGTTTCGAACCAACCGGCTCTTGCCTGCGATGCGCCGGTAAAGGCGCCGCTTTCGTGGCCGAAGAATTCGGCTTCCACCAACGACTCGCTGAAGGCGCCGCAATTGACCGCGACGAAGGGGCCGCGACGGCCGCTCTGGTCATGAATATGCCGCGCAAGCAGTTCCTTGCCTGTCCCCGTTTCGCCGATGATCAACACCGTCGCCTCCGACGGCGCGATTCGCTCAACGCGCTCCAGCAATGCTTCGGATTGCGGATCATTAAAGACTAGCGCCTTCGCCCGGATCGATAACACCAACGAATGATGATCGGGAAAGGTCAGCAACTTCTTTGCGCTCTTCTCTTCCACTAATGGAGATTCCCTGTAATTGGATGATGTGTTCATGATGGACTCACCTTATGGAGCGCTACGTAAAAACGTGTGAAAGCAGCTCGATTTATTACAGCGGCTTGCGACTTCGTGTATGGGAGACCAAGTCTAGGCCCGGGATTGGCCCCGTGCATGAAGTCGCAAGTCGCTGTGACGATCTGCTACAGCGTAGCAATAGATACTTCGGTCGACTTAATCAACGCCACCACTTCCCGGCCGACCTTAAGACCTAATGCTTCGACGGAGCGTGTGGTGATCACCGACGTCACGATCCCTGCGGGGGTTTCGATATCCACTTCGGACACAACAGGGCCGGTGATGATTTCTGTGATCTTTCCCTTGAATTGGTTACGTACGTTAATTGCGCTAATACTCATGGTTGATATTCCTTTCAGTAACTGATGGTGAAGTTTTTGAGGTAACTCTCGTCGGGGGTGGAGCCAAAGTCTGTTTTTGCCG
>DATLHW010000439.1:0-3592 GCA_035539675.1 Burkholderiales bacterium
TCGGGACTGACGCTTTCCGGAAGCGCTTTTATGACGGGGCCGCCCGCCTGCCTATCAACAAGGCGGTTTTCGAGGCTTTATCGGTGAATCTTGGAAAATTAAGCGACGAGCAGCTTGAAATTCTTGTCGGCCGGAGCGAGCAGGTTCGTACGGGATTTATGGAGTTATGCCAAGATCGGTCGTTTGAATCAGCAATATCCCAAGGCACAGGAGATATCCGCAAGGTTAATCGCCGTTTTAACGCGATCGAACAGATGCTCCTAATGGTGACGGGCGATGCTTGATCGTCTCGGCCTGCAAAATTTCAAAGCCTTTGAAGAAATAGAAATTGAACTCGGTGCGCTCACCTTGCTTTCAGGTCTAAATGGGAGCGGTAAAAGCACGATCCTCCAAGCGTTGGGGCTTCTCCGACAGTCTTTCGACGCAAGATTTTTGTCGGAGGGAATTCTTGCGCTGAACGGAGAGCTGGTTGAACTGGGGACTGGTCGTGATGTGCTCTTCCAAAATTTTGAGGCACCGGAAATTGCAATCGCGCTAGGGCAGCGCGCGGAAGGCGAAGAGAAAGTCTGGACTTGGCGGGCAAACGCGGTTTCCGAGGTTGACGTTCTTTCCTGCACGCAGGTGCCTGAGGTAGCCAAATTATCGCAGCTCGATCTTTTTTCGCGTGGTTTTCAGTTCCTGCGCGCCGATCGGATTACACCAGCCGTAACCTTCCCAAAATCTCAGAATGCCGTTCGTCAGCAACTTTTTTTAGGAGCACGCGGCGAATTCACCGCCCACTTCTTGCTCGAGTTTGGCGAACAGATTGTCACGGCCGAGCGCGTCAGATGCGCCGACGAGCCTAAGGCCATTAGCCTAATTGCGCAGGTCAACGCGTGGATGCAGGAATTTAGCCCCGGCGTCCGAGTAGAGCCAGTTCCTGTGCCGATGACTGACTTTGTTCGTCTTGTTTTTTCCTATCGTGGTGAGGGTGCCGCATATGGGGACGTTTTGCGCCCTACGAATGTTGGATTCGGGCTGACTCATGCGTTGCCCGTTGTAACGGCGTGCCTTTCCGCACAACCTGGGACGTTGCTTATCGTTGAAAATCCAGAAGCGCAGCTACATCCGCGTGGTCAGTCAACAATAGGGCGACTGTTGGCGCTTACTGCGGCGAATGGGGTGCAGGTCATTGTCGAGACCCATAGCGACCATGTGCTCAACGGTATTAGGCTGGCCGTCAAAGACGGCCTATTGCAGGCTGACAACGCCAAGCTTCACTTTTTCTCGCGGCAACCGGGCCAACCGAGCGGCTATGAAACACCAGTATTGGCACCGGATGGCAGGCTATCTTATTGGCCGACAGGTTTTTTCGATCAGTGGGAACGCAGTCTCGATCGATTGCTGGACTAACGTCGATGCCATTGCAACTGTTCCTCAATGAGTTGTCGGTGCCAACGGGCCAAGTGGCTCGTGCGATCTCGGTAAGCCATCTTCGGCAGTTGGTGGCTACAGTGCGCGAAGCACGCAAAATAGACCGGGCGCTGATCTTAAATTGCCACGTACCACTCGCAAATTTTCCTCTGTGCGAGGGCGAGACTATTGCTTCAGTTCGTAATGATGGCGATTGTGTGGAAGAAAGTCTCTACCTGAAAACAGTGAACAATCGGGCGCCGCTAGTGTTTGACGCACCTGAGCCCGGAGGCAACGACCCTGACCTTTGCGAATATAGTTTAAGGTCGACAGCACCATTGCGAGCGATGGAAGCTGCGTTGGGCTTAGGATTTGCTCACTTCTTTGACGGGTTGAGCGTGAGTTTAGCATCAAACGACTACTGGTGCGTGCGATCCGTCGAACTGGATCTCGCCAAACTCGATATGGACAGCGAAATTGTGACCGCCCAAGTAGAAGCCCGTAACGCCGATAGCGTTGCTGGCATTACCTATCACGAAGCCGCCCTGCGTGCAATTTTGGCGCCAACTGTAGCAAGTGGTGCGGAACTTTGGGCCCGCCGCGACGAGCTTCTGGCCAATTTAAAATTTATTCCAAGAACTCGGGCGCAGATCGAGGGAATTCTTGCTGGCGATCCCATGCTGGATCAAGCTTGGATTAAACTCAGCGGAATTGATCAGGCGATCAGCGCGTGGAAAGTCGCTAAAGGCCCATACCCCATGTTTCCCTTCAGCGTCAGGCCGGAGAGCAAAAGCCGCCAGAAGTTAGTAAAGTTCAATGATGCTGAGGGTTACGAGCGAACATTCAGCGATCACTGTGATCTTGCACCGACTGAGGGGCGGATACATTTCATCGTCGAATCTGAACCGGAGCCTCATGTGCTAGTGGGCCATGTGGGCCGTAAACTTGGCATCGGCTAACTGTGGACCGCATTTGCGACGGCAAAGCCATTCCCAACAACAAACGAGTTGAACTCAATCGGCGCAGTTGCCGCTAAAGTATGGGGAGACGATTATTTCTCCTTCGGCTGACCAGGCTCGTCTCGGCCCCATTGCTGTAAATATTGCTACCGCTGCGCTCCTGCGCTTCCACTAGCCACGCCGTATTTACCTCCACCTGGGTCGCGCCACCGACTAGGGCAGTGCAGAGGGCGGCGCTCTCGCCTTGAACCCGACAATTGAAGCAGGCTTCTGCCCCGCGCCGCCGCGGCGGCGCGGGGCTTTGGCTTGCTTGGCTGTTCAGGCTGCTTCGCGCCTGAGATCGGCAATGGTGAACGAGTGTGGATTACGCAGCCACATTTCGACTTCTCCCGCGCGCCAGCCGCAGCAGCGCTCGGCGAGCTTATGCTGCGTCGGGAATGTCCCGGCGGCGATCTTGCGATAGAGTGTCGCGCGACTGAGGCCGGTCAGGTCGAGCACTTCATTGAGGCGCATAAGGCGAAGAGGAGATTGAAATGCCATAAACAGTTCCTTCATTTACTGGTTCGAAATGATGCCCCGCAAATTAGGGTGGGGATCTTTTTCCGTTCGTCAATGATCTGAAATTTGGCGACTATTAGACGTTGTCTAAGTCTGTCGTACTGTTTCCAACTCTGGGTAAGTTTGTCCAAGCTTAGCGTGTGAGACTAAATCTGCATTTTGCGGCAAATAATTTCGCGCCCACTCGCGATTGAGACTGTCTGAGACAGTCGCGCTGCGAAGGACGCGCCGCGGACGGCGCGATCATCAACCGATTCGTTCCTGGTGGGGCGCCGCTGGCGCGCCTGCGGTCGCCGCTACGCGGCGGCGTCGTTTGTCCCGGCACGTCGGGGGCAGGGTGGGCGTCACTCGCCTCTAGCCCCGCTCGGCCGGGCTGCAACCCGCGTATCGCGGGTCCTTCTCTTCGTTCCGGTCCTGCGGATGCAGCCCGCCCGATGTCGCGGGTCTGTCGGCTCCTTCCTGCCGCCCACCCCGCCCCCTTCCGGGCCGGGCTGCGGTGGCTGGAAGGAGAAAGGATATGCGTACTGCAAGGACCGAACGGGCGAGCCTTTATTCCGAGGTTACGAACCGGATCATAGCGGAGCTTGAAGAAGGGCGGCTGCCTTGGGTGCAGCCGTGGGACAGCGCGGCGTGCGGATGCACGATGCCGCAGAATGCCGGAACGGCGCGGGGCTATTCAGGTA
>DATLHW010000440.1:0-7354 GCA_035539675.1 Burkholderiales bacterium
GATACGGCGCCTGTTTTTCCGCATGCGGATGTTTGCGTTCGCTGTCGCCGACTTGATGCTCTCGAATTGGCCGCGGGCGTTCTGGCGCCGGCTGACTTTGCGGTGGCGCCATACGTTCAACGCGTGGCTGCTGATTGTCGATATTCCGGTGTGGATGTCGTGGCGCTTGGTTAGGTTCGTATCCGTAAGCTGGTGGAGGCGAAACCCTGATTTCTTGATTCGTGTGACCTGAGTTGGGTCTTACCGGCGGTTGAGTTCGGACAACATTGCCGCTGCCTTCTTGCGCCGTGCTTGGTTCTGAACCGCGCCAACCTCTTCGTTGTCCTTCCTGGCGCGGAACGGCCGTTTGAGGATTGGGCTGCTGCTCTGGTAGGGCGAAATGTTTTTGTTGAACGGGGGGCTCGCTCGCCACGATACGGCGCGCCGGTGCGGCAACGTGCGGAATAGTATTTACCACCGGTTCGCTTACCGGCGCGGTGAGCTTCGCGGCCTGGTTCATCACCGGTTTTCCGCTTGCGAATGATTGCCGCGGCACGACTGTTACGGCGTGCGGGAACTTGCGCAACGGATACTCGGATGTGGGTGGATTGCTCCAATTCACGTTAGTGACATTAACGTGACGCACATTGATGTTCGTGATGTTGATGTTCCGGACGTAGGTCGGGCTGGAACGATACGCTGGCCGGTACAAATCACGATATCCCAGCGGAACCCAGCCAACGGCGGGCGCCGTACCGAAAGAAAAAGAGACGCTCCAATTAGCGCGTCCGACGAAAGCCACCAGTGCGGGGGCGTACACCGGTCGAGCGACGATGGTTCCGGGAGCCCACCCCCAGCGACCCTGGAAGTAAACCCAGCGGCCGTAATGAAACGGCGCAAATCCCCAGGGCGCGTAATCGATCCAGGTCCATCCCCAAGGTTCTACCCAGGCCCAACGACCATAACGGTAAGGCGCCCAGTCGATCACGGTGATTCGTGGCGCCCACACCGTGCCGTACTCGGTTGTTTCCTGCCAGTCGCCGTATTCGTCCAGATCTTCATGGCCCGCTATTTCGGCGGAAACGTAACGTGGAGACCGTGAGCGATCAATACGTTGATCTCGTGCAAACACCCAGTCTTCAAATGGCCCACGTTGCGCATTGCGCACCCTGTATTCGAGCGGATCAATACGCTCGATTATTAGCTCTCGCCCTTTTTGTATCTGGATGATTCCTTCGCCGGAATCAAGCGATGCGCTACCTTGAAAAGCCGCAATGCTTACTGGCTCATTGTCCCTGCCTGCATCAAAGCGGAATGCGCCTTCGCCATTCAGTTTGACCTTTCCGGCTGGCGTCAGAATTTCAATGGAATAGCGGGATTCACGAGAGCGAACGGTTACATTGGCGACGCCGCGTTTTACGTTGACGCGAATGAGATCATCGTCTAAGCGCGGGATAGAAATCTCGGAATCTTCATCGGCGCGAATGGCCACTGAGCCGACGCGAATTTCCAAGCGCGAGTCTGGTGAAGTCGCGAAACCGTTGTGACTCGTCACCGGGTAATTCAAGGTGGCTTCGGTCCATTCGTCGTCTTTATCGGCACGAAAGCTGACTTGACCGGAGACATGGCTTACGCGGCCAACTTGGGAGGGAGGGTCAGCGAAGGTGGGCAATGCTGCGATGAACAGCAGAATACCGGCGATTGAACCATAAAGCTTTTTATGCATGAGATTATTGCTCCTGGCTTAGGAGCGGTAAAAGAATAATTTGTGGATTTGTCTTGCGTTTTACGGGCGCCCTGCTGCGTTGTCCTTCTCTTGTGTAGTCTTGCTACACGGCGCTTTGGGACGCCTCTTATGCCCTTCGGGTATGCATCGCATCCCGTAAAACACCTCCAAAATTCGCAAATTATTCTTTTACCGTTCCTTAACGGTTTAACGCTGCCTAAGGGTTTAGAGTTGACGGCCTACAAGATCGTTACCAAATGTTACAAACGTCTAGCAACTTGTCGGACTTATGCATATTTCAAAATTTGCCCTGTAGGAGCGAGCTTGCTCGCTCCTACAAAAGCGTCGCGAAATACGTTAGCGTCCACGGAGGAAAGAGGCAGTCGCTGGCTTGTTAACTTGTTTCCAACGCCTTGCCAAAGAATCGCTCCAGCCGTTTGTCGTTTGTGTAGACAACATTGAAACGAAGCCACGGCGAAGGCTGCATTTGCGGCCGGAATACATTGCCGGGCGCCAATACAATGCCTTCTCTGACCGCCCGGCGGGCAAGCGCCGCGGAGTCCTGTAGCCCAGGCACCTGCGCCCACACGAACATCCCGCCTTTCGGCTCGGCTTCCACGCCCAGTCCAATCCGCTCCAGTAAACGTAACGTGCTAAGCGTGCTCTCCGCGAGCCTCGCCTGCATGCGTTCGATGTGTTTTCGATAGTGACCTTCGGTCAGCATTAGATAGACCAAGCGTTCGCTGAACTCCGAACTGGAAATGAACGACATGATTTTCACATCGGCCAATGCTTGCGCGAGGTCAGGGCTGCAAGCGAGGAACCCGACTCGCAGATTGCCGGAGACGGTCTTGGCGAAGCTGCCGACGTAAATGACGCGCTGCAATTGGTCGAGAGCCGCGAGTCGTGTCGTGGAGCCCGGATAGAAGTCGCTACAAATATCGTCTTCCACAATCATCAGATTGTATTTTTCCGCGAGCTGTAAAACGCGGAAGGCGTTGGCCGACGCGAGATTGAACGACGTCGGGTTATGCAATACCGATTGAGTGAAGAAGAGCTTCGGCTTGTGCTGGCTGAGCAGCGCTTCCATGGCGACCGGATCGGGGCCATCCTGTGTCCGCGGGACGCCAATGAGGCGAATGCCGTACAGCCGTAGATTGGCGAACAGGTTCCAGTAGCCCGGATCATCGACAAGCACGCAATCGCCTGCTCGGAGAAAATAGCGCGCCACCAGATCCAGCGCTTGCGTCGCGCCGTGGGTAAGCACGATTTGGCTGGGCTGAACGTTAATGCCGAACTCGCCCAGTTTGACTTGCAATTGATTTCGTAACGGCGCGTAACCTTGCGGCGTGCCGTAGTTGGCCAAACGGGAATCGGGACGTCGGGTCAACAGACGCAAATTCCGCAACATGCCTTCTTCATCCAACCAATCCCCTGGTAGACAACCAGCGCCAGCCAGTACGCGGTCCGGTCCTTCTTGACTGATCTCGCGCATCAGCCAAGCCGCATCGATGGCGCGCTCGACTTGCGCGGCGCCTTTTTCGGTGACCGTAGGGGTTGGTCGGGAAGCCACGTAGAAGCCCGAACCTCGGCGCGACTGTAAATAACCTAGCGCGACCAAGCGATCATAGGCTTCGACGACCGTAAACCGACTGACTTGGTGGGTTTCCGCCAATTGTCGGATGGGCGGTAAACGCATGCCGGCGCGAAGCACCCGGTCATCTATTCGGCCGCGCAGGGCAGTGACGATTTGATCTACCAGCGGTAGTCCGTGTTCGGCATCGAGGCTGAGTTGAAGCATGGCGTCCTCCGGTTGCAGCAACTGTCTGCGATTGTCGCCTGACTGTACTGGTGGCTAAGCCTGTACAGCGTCAGCACTTTTCTGCTCGATTGTATCTATGCGACTTGTAAAGTGTCCAGTATTGTCAGGTCGTCGGCAAAGAGGAAAGGGACCGCCATGTATTGCAAGAGACTTTTCGGAATGATGAGCGTAGCGCTTTGTTTGGCGTTGCTTGCTGCGTGTTCCGTCGATTCCGCTAACAAAGCGCGAACAGCGACTCGGGCGGAAGCTTATTGGCCGGAGCGAGCCATTGTCTTCCTTGCCGATGCGGAGGCTGGCGTGGTGAGTTCATTCAACGTGAGAAGCGGCGTTACGCCGCTGGGAAAAATCGTCACGCCTGCGCGTGCTTCCGTGCTGGCGCTATCGTTGGATATTCCGGCTAAGCGGCTGTGGGTGCTGGATGGCGGCGCGTTGCATTCCTACGACGCTGTGACGCTCAAACCAGTGCGCCGTTGGTCGGCTCCGGGCGCCATTGTGCTGACGGCGTTGGAGCGGGATATCGATGGGGCCGTGTTGGCGGTGGCTGCGGATGGTCATCGATATCGTCCCGATCCCAGTAGTTTCGCCTTGAAGGCGGTTAATACTGAGCAACGTCTGGCTATCACCGGTGATGCGCGGATTTATCCTGCAATCGCCAAACGTCGAACCTTGTCGACGGTTTTCAGCCAAATAAGCTGAAGCCGATTACGAACATGCTTGGAAATTTCCTCGCAACGCCACCTGACGGCTCGAAAAACGTGCAATCGGGTACTTAGGAACGACGCCGTTTCAGGAAGGGGCATCTGTGTCATTAAAATGCCGACGCCCCCCTATTTTCATCGACCGAGCTTGACCGTTCTTGCTGGCGTATCCTCCAATACGCGTGGCTTTATCAGATGAAGTGTAACCGCGTTGTTACCTTCCTCGTTTGTCGTTGGAAGGGATGCTAACGTGGGCAAATCGTCCGGCTTAATTGAATGAACCGGGGTAACGTACATTACTCTGCGCGCTTCCCCCTCGATCGATATTGTCTTTCCTCGATGTTCGATCAAGGCAGTCTCAAGCTGGCCGTTCTGATCCAACGTTTTGTGGCGGCAAATTGCGGCGAACGTTGCGGGACAACCAAACTCCGCTAACAGAAACTTTCCCTTTGTCACCACGTCTTTTTGCGTTTCATTCAACGTCGCAAACAATCTGTCATGCTGGGCTTGATGCGATTCAGTGGCAGGCTTTGACCCACTCGTCTTTACTACCTCGGCGGCGCGCTCATTGGGGACGGGTCGTTCCGATTGGGCCATGGTCGGCAGTACGCTTTTATCTGCTTCTATTTCTTTCAGCAACCGCGTCATTTCCTTTGCTTGCGCGTCTTTCAACAATTTAGGAAGCGGCTCCTTAAAATTTCGGATGCATTCGACGCCGACGCTGACAAGACAATCCCGAACGCTCTCTGATTTGGTCTTCCGAACCTCTGTCTCGAAAAGTCCTGTGACCGCAGTTAACAATCTCCCCATGTAATCCGCAGACTTGTTCGGACTGTTAATCAACCGAGCCCTGTGAGCCTCGATCATTTTAAGCACATCGTTATTATCGTCGCTCAATGACTTAACCGCATTCAAGGCTGCGGAGAATCCGTCTAATCTCGCATTTACCGCCGCTTCGGCTGTATCCACCTTACCTAGATGCTTTCTCGCCGTACCCACGAAGTAATCGATTACCTGGGTTCTCTGCATACTCAGCATAGTACGCCGGCTCTGTTCTATGTCGTCCGCGGTCTTCGGGTAAGGCAGCGTCTTGTCGCGCATCAAACAACGCGCCATTTCGACCATACAGTCTAAGGAAGCTTTTTCGGAATCATTTGGGAAACGGCCTGCGAAGCGCGCCATAATGCTTTTTTCCGCTTTCTTGGCATCCAAACTTTGCCTATGCGCCGTATTGCCGCAAAGCGTGGCGATCTCCTCGAGAAACTCTGAGTGATAAGTTTCCGCAATCGGGGACTGGAGCATCTCCATTGTTTTGTGTTGATACTCAAATACTGCCGCTATCTTGACGTCCGACTGCCGGAGTTGATCGCACATCCATACATAAGAGGCTTTGTCTTCCACCATCCAAGACGCCAAATCGTTCCTATTCACTGACGGATTTTGCTGCATGGCTGCAATACGTAGCGCCGTATCATCACTGCTTAACGCCTTTCGACACATAGCGAAGAACTTCTTGGCCTGCGTCCTTTCTTCGTGGTCATCACTCTCCGGCGCCTTCTGAGATGCGGACTCGCTGCCGTGTAATGTTTCTGTCATACCTTGTAGCGCATCGAACTGGCTAGCTAATGGTCTTAGGCGCATTTTTTCGATTAGATCCAAAACGGTTTTCGCTTCGCTGCGCCTCACGTTATTTTCGTAAGCCTTCTTGTCCCGCTGAATATATTGGTCGAGATTTTTTGAAACGAATGTGAGCGTACCCTCTATATTTTTTCCGCTGGCGATTTCTCCGCGAAACTCTGGGAAGGCCCTAAAAAAATTCGCCAATAATTCGACAGCGGCTCGATCCGGCTGCGGTGCATGTTTCAACTCGCGATCGCTCCACAGCACGCTAGCGACATCCTCGGTTTTGTCCAAACAGCTATTGACGCCACTTAGATATCTCTTACGCCACGGTTTTGATAGCGGAGTTTCCAAACATTTTCGCCATGACTCATATTCCCGCTCCATTATGGGATGCGTAGGAATAACGAGCAGTTGACCCGCAGGATGTTCCGCCATCAACCGCGCGACCTCTGTATCGCTCATCTCCTTCTGGCGATCGATTAATACTAATCCGGCCGCGACAAAGTCTCCTGCTTTCTCCTTCATGCAGTTCAGTACCGCCCTAACAATATTGCCCTCTTTCTCATCGGCATTGCGTAACGACGAGTCAAGATCGGCCGGAATGTTCAGCGAATTCTTTAAATACTTCAATTTCTCTTTGGCTTGGCTCCAAGCCAATATCAGTTCTCGCTTTTCTCTTTGCGCCAACACGTAGTTCTGTAAATCCTTCCAGTCGGCCTTTGAGGCGCTGGGAAAATGCGTCGACAAATCGTCCGGATAATGACTGAAAAATTCGTGTACAACGCGCAGGCTTGGATGCTCAACGATCGGGATCGCCCTGCTGACACGTTGCTCCCACAATTGATTCATAACAGCCTGCTGCGCCGCCGGCTCCATGCTTGTCGCGATGCTATTACGAACAGTTTCTAAGTGACCAGCTCCCCGATCGCCCGCGTCAGTTCTCAGGGCATCCTCATCTGCATTCAATTCCCGTTCCCAGTTGGCGCTTGCTTTGCAGATGGCAAGCCACTCATTGTTCTCCGCAACCGCTGTCACGAGTGCTGCTTCGCTAACCGATGGCTGCAATGCAAATGCATCTTGCGTGTTTTTAACATAGTTCGGATCCGGAACATCGTTCTCCCTCACCACAGGGATGAAGGCCGCCATAAACTTCTGAAAGCTTTCCGTGTTGCTGCTCGCTTCGACGAAAACCGCCTTCAATAGACGTCTCTCCTTATCTTGACGTCGATTTTCCGCCTGACTAATGAGGCGTTGGCGATACTCCTCTGCATATTTGCCTGCATTTTGTAAAGCCGCTTCCTTAAGCTCGTCCATCGTTCGGGGTAACGAAGCATTCGGATCTTTTTTCAACGCAACGAAAGTATCTCGAAGCAAGAAAATAGCGCGGCGATCATTCGATGGTCCGTCGACAAAGGTGCTCCACCACTCTAAATCGGAAAAGTTCGCTGCGATTTCCGGATCGTTCGCATAAATTTGTATTGCGCTGAGGTACCCATCCGGATGTGA
>DATLHW010000441.1:0-11205 GCA_035539675.1 Burkholderiales bacterium
TCCATCCAAGGAGGAAATGGAAAAGCTTTATGTGTTGGCCATGATGGGCAATATGCGAGATATCCGTGAGCGCGCGACTTACTTAACGGAACTCGATGTTTGCTATGTCCCATTCGCCGACAAACTCCGCTCCATGGCGGAAGAGTTTCAGTCAGAAGCCATTGTCGCAATGATTGAGACTTATACGGATACGAATAGCGCTCCGTGATCGAAAGCATGGGGGCGTTGAGTGTTATGTAACACCAATCCTAACTCGGGATGCGACTCTGAGAGGGGCGCACGGATTCAACGGATTTTCACGGATTCTTTTTCTAGAAAGGGGAAACGTTCGCCAGTGATTCAGGGAACATCCGTTGTTATCCGTCCGATCTGTGTTTATCTGTGTTCAGTCAAACATGGGCCTGCTCATAGTGGTTCACGTTGGTTTGGGATTGATAGTAAGGGAGGGCATTAATGTCGCGACCGATCACGCTCGGAGTTCTTTCGCCGTTTTTCGGTGGCGAATACCTGGGCGAGGTCATGGCGCAACTATGTCGCCATGCCCAGATACGGGGGGCGCGGATGATTTGTATTCGCACCAGCGATCTGAATCAGTTCGAATTGCCGGTGGCGGTCGCGTACATCGATGGTTGGGTGATTGTCCAGAACGCAATCACGCAGGAGTATTTATCTCGATTAACCGCCATGGGTAAGCCAATGGTGTCGATCGCGCATGATTTTCGCCATCCTCATATCGTTTCAATCGAAAGCGATAATGAAGGAAGCACGGCGCAAGCGGTTAGCGAATTGATTCTGGCGGGTCACCGCAATATTGCCTATATGGGGTATCTCACGGAATACGACATCAGCCTTCGACTGGTGGGTTATCAACGCGCTCTTGCCGAGCACCGTATTCCTTATCGGCCCGATTTCGTTTTCGACACGCAGGACTATGGACGGGCTGGCGCCTCGCTTGTGGCGAGACGGATCGTGGAGGAGGGTTTACCAGTAACAGCGGTATTCGCAGGGACTGACCGCAACGCCGCAGGCGCCATCACATGTTTTCAGGAAGGCGGGTTGCGCGTACCGGAAGACATCGCCGTCGTTGGTTATGACAATACGTCCATGGCGAGTAATTGCAACCCGCCTCTGGCGAGCATTGATCAAAATCTTGCTCAAGTAGCCGAGCGTGCGCTGACTGTATTGCTGGCGCAGCTTCATAATGGGCAGCGCCGTGGCGGACGAGAACTGGTGAGCAATAAACTAATCATTCGTCGATCATGCGGGCTGCCTGCCCCGGATGTCGCCACCGAGAGCAAAGGCGAGGGCGTGGAAGCGACTCTGGATGGAGATTCAACATCGATATACGAGATTGGCAGACATCTCGTTAACGCGAACGCCGATAGCATTGAGCCGTTAATGAAGTTGTTGAGTCCGTACATCGAATGGCGATGTCTCGCCAAGTGGGACGATCCATTGATCGAGCCGGAGACCGTCGTCCTGCGAGAAACATATACCTATCGCGATGAGCTTTACGACACGAGGGCGATTCGATGCGACGTCAAGGATTTTCCTCCTTTGGACGCGATGGATAAGGCGGCGGGTTTCGACGTCCAACATTTCATCTGCGTGCTTCCTGTGTTGAGCGGCAATAAACCGCTTCGCCTGATCGGCATATGCGCCTCGGCTTCGTTGACTAGCCGCATCAGGGAAATCATGCAATACATCGATTTGTTCGCGCCCGCGTTTGAGCGCATCGCGCTTGACGAGGATCTTGCTGCGTATCAGTCCGGTCTGGAAGAGCTTGTCAGACAGCGAACGGCTGAGTTGATGGAGGCGAAGGAGCGGGCGGAGGCCGCGAATAAAGCGAAGAGTTCGTTTTTGGCCAGCATGAGTCATGAATTGCGCACGCCGCTCAACGGCATTCTGGGTTACGCTCAAATTTTGAGGCGTGATAAAAGCGCCAGCGACCGCCAGCTAAACGGTCTGGAAATTATCGAACGAAGCGGCGAACACCTGTTGACGCTGATCAACGATATTCTCGATTTGGCGAAAATCGAGTCGGGCAAGTTCGAGCTTTATCCCGAGGCGCTGAATCTGCGCACGTTTCTGCGCGTCATCGCCGATATCATCCGTATTAAAGTGGAACAAAAAAGTTTGCTGTTTGTGCATGAGACGTCGAATGATCTACCGTTGGCGGTGCTGGCTGATGAGAAGCGGCTAAGAGAGGTTCTGCTGAATCTTTTAGGCAATGCAGTGAAATTCACCAAGCAGGGACAGGTGAGTTTGCTGGTACGGGTTTTGGCGGCGAGCGAGGGGGACGCCCTGCTTCAATTCGAAGTGCTGGATACGGGCGTGGGGATCAATGATTCGGCATTGGAAAGCATTTTCGAGCCGTTCGAGCAGACGGGCGATGCTCAACAACGGTTGGGAGGAACCGGGCTTGGTTTGGCGATCAGCCGCGAATTGATTCGCCTGATGGGCAGCGATATTCATGTGGATAGTCAGCCTGATCGGGGTAGCCGATTCTGGTTCGATCTACGCTTGCCGGTCGTCGAGGCGGAATTCGCGGAGGAATCGCTGGAGCGGCGGGTAACCGGATACGAAGGACCACGGAAAAAGGTGTTGGTGGTGGACGACGTCATGGCAAATCGAGCGGTTGTCGCAGATTTTCTCGGTTCGCTCGATTTTGAAATGATCGAGGCGGAAAATGGTCAGGAGGGGGTGGCGATGGCGCGGGCGTATCGGCCGGATCTGATCTTGATGGACAATGTAATGCCGATCATGAACGGGCGGGAGGCGACGCGCCGGATTCGCCAGTTGGCGGACTTTCAATCGGCGCCGATCATCGCCGTATCGGCCAGCGCGTTCGATTCCGATCAGGAGAAAAGCCTTGCGGAGGGAGCCAACGCGTTTCTGGCCAAGCCGATCAATCTGGACGCCTTGCTGAAAGAAATCGGCTCGCTCCTTCAATTAAGCTGGGTTCACGAATTTCACGACGAGGAAGGCATGGCTGGCGAGGCGCTCTCCTCGGCGTCGCTTGTGCCGCCGCCGCCAGAAGAAATGGAAACGCTGCATCAGTTAGCCATGAATGGCAATATGAGAGACATCCGTCGGCGAGCCGATTATTTGTCGAACCTTGACAGACGCTATATTCCTTTCGCGGAGAAACTGCGTCGTTTGGCGGAAGAGTTTCAGTCACAAGCGATTCTTGACATAGTGGAGCATTACATAGACAGACCGTCGTGATTTGGCGTGACAATGAGTATCTATGCAACACTGTCCCAGACGGCTTAACGTCTTCTTGCCGTACAAAGTTGTGCTGTCTGCGTCGTCGAGGACGGTTTTGCGTAGATCTTAAGACTGTTTTGGCGACTGATAGGAGGTTGTCCTTCTTCTATTCATGAAAGGCGCTTCAGGATCATGAAGAACAGTTCAAATTCGCATCTCGAGACATAAGGAAATCGCCGAATGTCGCAGTCCATCACGCTTGGAGTATTTACGCCGTCTTTCGGCGGCGAATACCTGGGTAACATGATGGCGCAGATCTATCGCGGCGCCGAGGCTCACGGCGTGTGCGTCATCGCCATTCGGACAGGCGGCACGGGGCAGTTCGATCTCCCGCTCGCGATGGCTCGCATCGATGGGTGGATTACCGTGGTGAATCCGATCTCCCGCAGCTATCTGGAAAAGCTATTGGCTACCGGCAAGCCCGTTGTGTCGATCGCGCACGATTTTGGTCATCCACAGGTAGTTTTGGTGGAGAGCGACAACGAGAGCAGCATGGCGTACGCGGTTAGCGAGTTGATTCGCGCGGGACATCAACATATCGCATTCATTGGGCATCTGAATGAGTACGACATTAACCGTCGACTGAATGGTTATCGCCAAGCGCTTGCCGAGCACGGGCTTCCCTATCGTCCTGAATATGTTTTTGATACGGAAGAGCACAGCCAAGTCGCGGGTATCGAAGCAGCTCGCAAAATTCTAGGGGAGCAGCTGCCGGTAACGGCCTGTTTTGCGGGAACGGATCACAATGCGCTGGGAGCAATCACCTGTTTTCAGGAAGCCGGTAAGCGGGTGCCGGAAGATATCGCCGTGGTTGGTTACGACAATTCTTTTTTGGCGCGCAACTCCGATCCGCCGCTGGCTAGCATCGATCAAAATTTCGATCGCTTGGCTGAGCGCGCCGTCTCGGTTCTCGTGGAGCAAATTCGAAGCGGTCGTCGTCGTGGCGGCAAAGAATTGATAATCAATACTTTTGTTCCTCGCCAATCCTGCGGGATTTTAGTGCCGGCATCCGCGACGGAAAGCGGATACGAAGCCAACGACATGACCCTTTACGACGACCAGTCGGTCGCGGTTGGCGTAAATTGCGACATGACCGCCGATCTGATCACCGCGAGTTTCAGCAAAATGCAGCCCCTGATGGCATTGTTAGTGCGCCATGTCGACTGGGCCAGCATCGCCCGCTGGAAAAATCCGGTCGTGGACCCGGAAACATTGACCGTTTGTCATACGGACGACCACAAGGGCGGCCAAACCGACGAGAGGGAAATTCCATGTGATGTAGAGGATTTCCCACCGCTCGAGATGATGGGCAAGGCGGCGGATTTTGACGCGAAACACTTTCTTTTTCTTCTCCCCGTCATTACTGAAAAAATGCGTCATGGGGTTATCGCGTTGTCGGGTTTGATCGGCAGCCATACCTCGCGACGTCGGGCGGGGGTCATGAACTACCTTAATTATTTCGAGTTGTTGGTGCCTGCCTTCTGGCACTCGGCCCAGGCCGAAGAGATCGCGGCCTACCAGGCGGGTCTTGAGGAGCTCGTAAGGCAAAGAACAGCCGAGTTGATGGAGGCGAAAGAACGGGCCGAAATGGCGAACAAAGCCAAGAGCGCGTTCCTGGCCAGCATGAGCCACGAATTGCGCACGCCGCTGAACGGCATCTTGGGCTACGCGCAAATTCTCAAGCGGGATAAGAGCTTTGGCGAGCGCCAGTTAAACGGTTTGGAGACCATCGAGCGTAGCGGAGAACATCTGCTGACCCTGATCAACGACATCCTGGATCTTGCGAAAATCGAATCGGGCAAGTTCGAGCTTTATCCCGACGCCGTGAATCTGCCGACCTTCCTACGCGTTATCGCCGACATCATCCGCATCAAGGTGGAGGAAAAAAGCTTGTTGTTTGTTTATGGGGCGCCGCCAACGTTGCCCAGAGCCGTCAAAGCCGATGAAAAGCGGCTGCGCGAAGTATTGCTGAACCTGTTGGGCAATGCCGTGAAATTCACCAAGCAAGGTTCCGTGACGATGCGAATAGCTCTCGTGGATGAATCGGATGGCAAGGCGCGGTTACGGTTCGAGGTGCAAGACACTGGCGTTGGAATAAGCGCGACAGCGCTGGAAAGCATATTCCAACCGTTTGAGCAGGTGGGCGACTCGCAGCAGCGGCTCGGCGGAACTGGTTTGGGATTGGCGATCAGTCGCGAATTGATCCGTCTGATGGGCAGCGACATCCATGTCGATAGTCAACTGAACCAGGGCAGTCGCTTTTGGTTCGAACTGGAACTGCCAATTGTCGACGCCGAATGCCCAGCGGAAGTGGTGGAACGGCCGATTACTGGTTATGAGGGACCACGGAAAAAAGTGCTGGTCGTGGACGATGTCGTCGCCAATCGCGCCGTGGTGTCGGACTTCTTGAGTTTGCTGGATTTCGAAATGGTTGAGGCGGAGAATGGGCAAGAAGGGTTGGCCATGGCGCAGGCGCATAAGCCCAATTTGATCTTGATGGATAATGTGATGCCGGTGATGAATGGTCGAGAGGCAACCCGGCGCTTACGTGATCTGCCGGATTTTAAAACGGCGCCAATCATCGCCGTGTCGGCCAGCGCATTCGATTCAGACCAGGAAAAAAGCCTCGCGGAGGGCGCCGACGCCTTCCTGGCGAAGCCGATAAACTTGGACAACCTATTGAAAGAGGTGGGCGCGCTTCTTCGACTCACCTGGATTTACGCAGCACCCAGCGAAACGATCGCCACCGATGAAGCGCTCATTACAAGCGCCCTTGTGGCGCCGCCGCCGGAGGAAATGAAAACGCTGCACCAATTGGCCATGAGAGGCAATATGCGCGATATTCGTCGTCGAGCCGATTATCTGGCGACCCTCGATGGGCGCTATGCACCCTTCGCCGATCGGCTGCACCGTTTGGCGGATGATTATCAGTCGCAAGGTATTTTGGATTTGGTTGAGAAGTATTTGGAGAGCAACTAAATTAAGGAACCTCTAAATAAGTGTAGCGAGCGGGCCAAGGTTCGGTTGAGGATCGGACCTGTACAAGTGGTACAGCGAGGACCGGAGACCGAATCTTGGCCCGCGCAGTAACTTATTCAGAGGTTCCAAGAGCCTATTCGAAATTTTTACTGCGCGGCCCGATGTGGAGGCGCAGTGACCAAAAATAACAAATCGCTTTATCCGCCGTATTTAGGCATATCCCACAAATTGTTGTTGCAGATCGGAAGCATCCGTAGGGCAGGTATCTAAAACTCATCTAATGGAGGGGTAAATGACTCAATCCTTATTGAAGGAAGTGAACGTTGCCGTTGCCGCCATGGCGTTGTTGTCGATACTAGGAGGCTGCGCTTCACAGCCCACGCAACGAGCCTCGCCTGCCCCTGCGGCCGCGCCAGCCGCGCCGGCGGCGGCAAGTGGCGGCGCCGTTAGTGAGCTTGGTATTTACAAGCAGGGTAACATCGCGCCTTTCGCGTTATATCTGGGATCCCCGAACAACTGGTATGACGCCATACCTCAAGACAAAACGGCTAATCATGGCGTGATCAAGGCGGAGCCAGGGCAGGTCAATGCTCCCGGCGATGGCAAGAAAGTCACGTGGACCGGCACTGGACAAATGTACGCGCAATCGAAGACAGCCACCGATCGTCTGGATTATTTGGATGCGGACGCTGCGCTGGTATTCGACACGGTTGTCCATGAAGCGCCGCAAAGTATGGTGATTGTGCGTGTCGATTGTAAATATCCTTGCATTGGTCTAGTCGACGTGACTCCCGCCCTCAAGAGTACTCCGGTGGGCCAAAAGGCCACGATCAAAATTCCTCTCTCCTGTTTTGCCGCGACCGGTACGGACTTCGGCAATGTGAATACGCCATTCCTGGTTTTCACTACCGCACGGTTTTCCGCCTCGTTCGCCAATATTCGCTGGACGCCAGGCGCTGCTAAAGATGCGGATGCGATGAACTGTAAAAAGGCCAAGTAGCAAGCAAGTCGAACGATCCAGACGTGGAAGCGAGCTTGCTTGCGAGCAAGCTCGCTCTCTACAAGACGGGATCGAAAAAGCTTCCAAGTAGTAGAAGGGCATTTTGAGCAATGGTCCTGGAGGGGGAGATGGCCAAGATTCTTTTCCACGCTTGTTTGTTTGCGTTTCTAACACTTGGCGCAATCGCTAACGCCGCGGATGACATTTCGATCGGTCTTGGCAGTTACAGCACGGTTCTAAAAGCAGGAACCGAGACGAGGCCGCCGGAGACGATTTACACGACCGGCAATCTTCCGTCCCCGATACCAACAAACAAATGGTATTCGTCGCTCTTGTTTACGCAGTGGTCCGAGCCTTTGTTCGCGCATCCGTTGTCTTATAAGGCTGCTGCGGATGGATTCCAGATAAACGTCCCGGAAAAGGTCACTATCGGCAGTTCCCGGGAGGACATCGAGGTCATTTATCCGCATCGACGCGTGCTGATCGTTTCACCGCTTGCATTTTCAATGCAAGACGCCCGCGCTGATAAAGCGTCCGATTGGACCGTGGACATCGTCATGGGCGATGGGGCCGATGCTCTGAAGGCGACCATCGCGCACGGTAGCCCCTTTAGTTACTACGAAGTGAGCCGAGGCGATGTGCAAATCCGCATCGCGGGAACGATGCAAATTTTTTATCGCTCACCGGACCAGCGAGTCCTGGGCGTCAAGATTTTCGATACGCCTTATGCGATCTTTGGCCCCACCGGCGCCGCTTGGGAAGAGACTTCGAAAAGATCGCTCACGCTTCGTTTGCCCGACAAGGCCCGTTACTTTTCCATCGCCGCCTTGCCTGATCATGAAACGACAACCATCGAGGATTTTACCCGCTACGCTTATGCGTTTATTCGCGATACCCAGACTTCCTGGCGATACGACGAAGCCACGAGTCAGGTTACGACAACGTTTCGCGTCACCACGGATATAAAAGAAGGGCCCGACAACGGAACGTTATTGGGCCTCTATCCGCACCAATGGTATAAAAATCCGCTCGTCGGTAAAACTTCGCCATATCAGTACGACACCATTCGCGGGAAACTTAAGCTTGTTAGCGGCAAGGAATTTCAAACCCGTTACACGTATCCGGGCATCCTGCCGTTTTGGCCGAAACTTTCCGATGCGATGCAATCGGCGAGGCTCGCAGGTTATCTCGATCATGATGTTCAAAATGCGGAAAATTTGATCAATGTGGGTAGCGGCAGTTCGTACTGGCAGGGTAAGGGGTTAGGGCGTGTGGCGCAGTTGCTGTCGATCGCGGAGCAGCAGGGCGACATGGCAAAACGGGATGCGTTGCTAAAATTGATGAAGGCCACCATGGAGGCCTGGCTTCAATCGTCCGACAAAGATAAAAAGTATTTTTACTACCATCAACCCATCGGTGCGTTGATCGCTTATCCCGACGAATACGGAAGCGCTGCGGATATCAATGACCACCATTTTCACTACGGATACTGGATCAATGCGGCCGCCCAAATCGCGTTGCGCGATCCCGCATGGGCCGCGAAGGATAAATGGGGCGGCATGATCGATCTCCTTGTCGCGGATATAGCGACGACGAATCGTAAGCATTCGAAGTTTCCCTTCCTTCGCAATTTTGATCCATACGAGGGGCACTCATGGGCCTCCGGAACCGCCTTGTCCGCCGATGGCAATAATCAGGAATCGTCGTCCGAGGCGATCCACGCCTGGGCCAGCTTGATCTTGTGGGGTGAGGCGACGGGCGATAAGTCGCTTCGCGACACGGGAATCTTTCTGTACACAACGGAGATTCAGGGCATCAATCATTATTGGTTCGATCTGCATCGCCAAGTGTTCGCGCCTGAATACGTAAATATCGAAACGAGTTTGCTCTTCGGAGGCAAGTACGCACACACCACATGGTTTAGCGAGGACCCTAGAGCAATACATGGAATTAATTTGCTGCCGATAACAGCCGCGTCACTTTACTTAGGCGCCGATCCTGATTTCGTAAGGCGCAACATCGAGGCAACCGATTCTGAGTTCGAAGCGTTCGTGAAACGAGGGAATAGCGCGCCTGCTGACTTTTGGCAGGATATCTTGCTTGGGTACTACGCCCTTTCCGATGCGAAGGCGGCATTGGGAAGGTGGAACGATAAAGGTCTGGTTGAGGAAGGGGGGACGCGGACTCATACCTACTATTGGATACAGAGCTTGATCAATATGGGTAGACCGAATTTTGGCGTCACCGCCAACACGCCGTTCTATGCGGTTTTCCGCAAGCCTGATGGGCAAAACATTTATTTGGCGTACAACTCTGGGAGTGTGCGTAAGACGGTTACGTTCAGCGACGGAACCAAGCTGGATGCGCAGCCGAAAAGTTTGACTAGCATATCAGCGCCAATGAAACGTAAAACTAACTAAAGGATCTTATGGCGGCCGTACAGATCAAGGGAGTGGAAAAATATTTCGGGGCTAATCACATCATTCGAGGCGTCGATATTCAGATCGAGGACGGCGCATTCGCGGTCCTGGTGGGGCCTTCCGGGTGCGGCAAGTCAACCTTGCTTCGGATGATCGCGGGACTGGAGGAAATCACCGTCGGTGAAATTCATATCGGCGGCAAGCTGGTTAATCATGTTTCTCCGAAGGATCGAGACATCGCGATGGTGTTTCAGAACTATGCGCTTTATCCCCATATGACCGTATTCGATAACATGGCTTTCAGTTTGAAGTTGGCCAAGGTTGCGGCGGAGCGGATTCGTGAGCGCGTGCTTAAAGCGGCGGAGATTCTCTCACTCGTTCCTGTTCTGGACCGCTATCCACGTCAGCTCTCCGGCGGCCAGCAGCAACGCGTCGCCATGGGCCGCGCGATCGTGCGAGATCCGCAGGCGTTTCTTTTCGATGAGCCGTTGTCGAACCTGGACGCAAAGCTTCGCGTGCAGATGCGCACGGAAATCAAGGAGCTTCATCAACGTCTCAGGACGACTTCGATATTCGTTACTCACGATCAGATCGAAGCAATGACAATGGCGGATCAGCTCGTTGTCATGCGAGACGGCGTAGTGGAGCAGTGCGGCCGCCCGCTTGATATATACGATCATCCCGCGAACACGTTTGTTGCTGGCTTTATTGGGTCGCCGGCAATGAATTTTATTCCCGGCGTACTGCGTGTCGCTAATGGGGGCATGCAGGTCGAATTCGAAACGGGTGCCGTGTTACCCGCACCGATTGCCGCATCAGGCGCCGATGGACAGCGGGTTATCTATGGCGTGCGGCCGGAACACCTGCACCTCGTCGAGAATGAACAAGGATTGGCGTGCAACGTCGCGGTCATCGAACCGACCGGCGCCGCCACACAAGTAATGAGTCGATTCGGCCCGTTTAATTTGGCCTGCGTTTTTCGGGAGCGGCGCGACTTCGTCGTTGGTCAGAAAATATTTCTGGCGCCCGAACCGGCGCGCGTTCATCTATTCGACGAAATGAGTGGGAAATCGCTAATGCAAAATGGGGGCGTCAGTTAAAGCCTTGCGCCTTCCCACATTTCCGTGCGAAATCACTTCTGGAATCAACCCGATTCCTGCAAATAGTACATAATAATCGCAGTGTTTTTTACAGCGCCGCCGAGGATGAAATGGGGGTTTCGATGCCGCGACCGGTTACGCTTGGAGTTTTATCGCCATTCTTCGGCGGTGAATACCTTGGCGAGCTGATGGCTCAGCTATATCACAGCGCCCAGGCCCATGGCGCACGGGTGATCGCTGTGCGCACAGGCGAATTGACTCGTTTCAACATGCCAGTCGCGTTGGAGCATGTCGACGGGTGGATTATCGCGCTCAACGCGGTTACGCCCGATTACCTGAAACGACTGGTAGACGTCGGCAGGCCCGTCGCTTCGATCGCGCACAACTTCAATGATCCCCATATTGTCTCGGTCGAGAGCGATAACGAAAGCAGCAT
>DATLHW010000442.1:0-3784 GCA_035539675.1 Burkholderiales bacterium
CGCGCGGCAGTCCACCTTGCCGCGCGATAACTTGCCAGCGATCATTTCACGCATCCCACCTTCGGCGAGGCGCAAATCGTCGGGCATCCGGAATTGGATATCCAGGTAGCGATGATTCACCGCTCGTAACTCCACGGCGACCGTACCGAACTCCATTTCGCGGCTTACGACCGCGAAGCCGGTCATGCTGGCGATTCCACTCATAAAATATAAGAGCCTTTAAGTTTGTTGGGGGCTTTTAAAACTTGTTCCTACTATTCAAATAGCGCACGAGGCCGGCGCGTTCGAAAATTCAACCGGCGAAGTGGGCCGTTAATTTTAATTTACCGCTCAAATCGCCACGCTGCTTTACAAGGAATGCTAGAGTCAACACAATGCATACCATGCGATTATAACTACCGTCGCCCAAACGCGGAAAAATGTCCTCGCAAGCCAACGTCCCTTTAGCGCCCGGTTACCAGTTGCTCGACTATCGTATCGATAAGGTCTTGAGCTCTGGCGGGTTCAGCATCGTCTATCTGGCCACCGACCCGGAAGGGAATCAAGTCGCCATCAAAGAATATCTTCCCAGCGGCATCGCCTTGCGCGTGGACGGGTCCTCTATCAAGATCGAGGCCCCGGAGCACCAAGCCACTTTTCGACACGGCCTCAAGTGTTTTTTCGAGGAAGGGCGGGCGCTGGCGAAGATTCGCCATCCTAACATCGTTCAAGTGGAGAATTTCTTCCGCGCCAATGAAACGGTGTATCTTGTTATGCAGTATGTCCGCGGGCGAACGTTGCAGTTTCATGTCAAATCCAACCGCAACCAGTTCACCGAACAGTTCATGCGCCGGTTCTTCTCCAACTTTCTGAACGCCTTGCGCGAGGTCCATACGCATAAGCTACTGCATCTGGATATCAAACCCGCGAACATCTATGTGAACATGGATGGTACGCCGGTGCTCCTCGACTTTGGCGCGGCCCGGCTTGGGCTGGAGGAGGAGAAAACCAGGTTGAAGCCAATGTATACCGCCGGCTTCGCGGCGCCCGAGCAATACCGGCAAGATGGCAAGTTGGGCCCTTGGACCGATATCTACAGTGTGGGCGCAACCATGTACTCGTGTTTAGCTGGCACGCCGCCGCAAGCCGCCGACGACCGGCTGAAGCAAGACCGGGTTATTCCCGCCACAAGCCAGTGGAAGGACTATTTCAGTCAGGATTTTCTCGATATCATCGACTGGTGCATGCGCATTAACCTGGATCATCGGCCGCAAAGCGCTTTTGCGTTGCAAAAAGCATTGGTGAGACATCATGCGCCGCCGCCGAAACCATCGCTAATTACTCACATCAAGCGTCGCATCATCAAACGAATCACCGAAAACGATAGTAAAAGCGACGGCAAGAACGAGGGTGTAAACGAGAAGGAGGAGTAATAAAGCCAATGCGCTTCGCGATTTTTCAAGATAGTCTTCTCGGCGGCCGTCAGGTCAATCAGGACCGCGTGGCCTACGCGTACAGCACGGAAGCGGCGCTTCTGGTGCTTGCGGATGGCATGGGTGGGCATTTACAGGGTGAAATCGCCGCTGAGATCGCGGTCCGAATCACCCTTTCCCGCTTCGAGCGTCAAGCCACGCCCCGAATCACCCGACCCAAGGAATTCCTTACCGATTCGCTGCTCGCCGCGCATCGTGCGATCGAGGATCACGTCGTCAGTCACGCCATGAGCGAATCGCCGCGCTCCACGTTTGTCGCGTGTCTGGTTCAAGACAAAGCGGCGTATTGGATTCATGCCGGGGATTCGCGGCTTTATTTATTCCGCCGCGGCGCGCTTGCCGCCCGCACGCGCGATCATTCCCGAGTCCAGCACTTGGTGGATTCCGGGATTATCACGGCGAAACTGGCGGAGACTCATCCCGAGCGGAATAAGATTTACAGTTGCGTTGGCGGTCCGACTAATCCTCATTTCGATCTTGGCCAGGAGCTGACGCTTCAGCAGGGAGATACGTTCGTGCTGTCCAGCGATGGATTCTGGGGGCAGCTAGGCATCGACGAAATCGTCGAAGCCTATAGCGGACGGACCATTATGGAAGGCATGCCAGAACTCATCCAGCTAGCCAACCATCGCGGGGGCGCCACCTCCGACAATATTTCCGTGCTCGCCATGACGTGGGAGCAGCAGGAAGCCGATGCGCTGACGTCCCAGATATCCACGGCCACTTTGCCGCTGGGCCAGGTCAGCACCCAATTGGGCGCCACGATGGGGGATCGGCGCGCGGAAGATGTTTCCGATGCGGAAATCGAAAAAGCCATCTCGGAAATACAAAACGCCATCAAGCGTTACACCAAGGATTAAGGATCGTTTAGAGCCTGTTCAATATCTGAGTCTGTATTAAGTCTCTTCCGATATTGAACAGGTTCTTTGCAAGCCATTCACGGCGTAGCATAGCTTTCTTCTTCTCATTTTTACCTCCAAGGAATTCCATGACCCGACCTAGTCAGCGCCGGCCCGATGAGCTGCGCAAAGTAAATATCGTTCGCCGTTACACCCGTCACGCCGAAGGCTCCGTGCTGATCGAATTTGGCGATACAAAGGTTATTTGCACGGCGAGCGTCGAAGAGAAAGTGCCGTCTTTTCTCAAGGGCGGCGGCAAAGGGTGGGTCACTGCCGAATACGGCATGCTTCCCCGGTCCACGCATACTCGTAGCGACCGCGAAGCGTCCAAGGGTAAACAGTCGGGACGCACGCAGGAGATCCAGCGGTTGATTGGTCGCTCCCTACGCGCAGTGGTTGATTTAGGCAAGTTGGGCGAGCGGCAAATTCAAATCGACTGCGACGTCATACAAGCCGATGGCGGAACACGCACGGCGAGCATTACCGGCGCCTATGTGGCGCTTGCCGACGCCATCGGATTTTTGATCAAAGCTGGGCGTCTCACTGAAAGCCCGCTTCTCGATCATGTGGCGGCGATTTCCGTGGGCATGCATCGGGGCGTGCCGGTTTTGGACCTGGACTATGTTGAGGATTCCGACTGCGATACGGACATGAATGTCGTAATGACCGGTAGTGGTGGGTTCGTGGAGGTGCAGGGGACGGCGGAAGGGAAGCCTTTTTCGCGTGTGGAGTTTGATGCATTGCTGGAGTTGGCGGGGGCGGGGATTGGGCGGTTGGTGGCGTTGCAGCGGCAAGCGTTGGCGGAGTGAAATCCGTTTTCAAAAGCTGAGTTGGCGAGCGCTTTATCGTTAACGTCAATTCTTTCTTGTGTATTCGCAAATTGTGGAGTCGCTGCCTCCACAATCATTATTATGAATGCGCCAAATGGCCGCTTCCGAGATAAACGAGATGGTGCTGTGTGCCCATTGCTGGCGGTCGCGAAGGGCGGCTTTTGGGACCTATATTTTCAGCTCAACGATTGGCCGGCAATCGGGCAATAAGCTGCTCCGGATTACAAGAGCTAAATCAAATCTCAATTAATTCACCTCCATCATAACGCTGGGGCGCCGCATCGATTCGCCACTTCGTTAGGCGCATCGCGGCCGCTGGTCAGTTTGTTCGGTATGCCCGTGTAATAAAACCACTTGCCCTTGCAATCACTCAGCTAAGCTTAAAGCTCGGCAACGATTTTACAGCGCGGGCAACTGCCACCCAGCCAGATCCAGGCATTGCATCATGTGCTTTTCGCTGCCGCTGTGCCCTTATGACTATTCGCAGTCGATTCCCCCGTTCAGTCGGCCTCGGCTGACATCCATTCGCGGCACTTTTCAGACGCCTTCTAGGGTCAAGCAATGTCGCGCATCTTTCTGAGTC
>DATLHW010000443.1:0-3901 GCA_035539675.1 Burkholderiales bacterium
CGCCAGGTTGTACGTGCTGATATCGGTGGACAATGTTCCGTTCTTGTTGATGATCAGGTTGGCCGCTGCGCGATCTGTCGCGCTCAACGTCAAAGTGAAACTCGTTCCAGAGGTAACTTCCACGTTCGCCGTATCGGTCAATGTATACGTCGCGCCGCCTTCGCCAGTCAGCGTGAATTTGTTGGCGACGATATCGTTCGTCGCGCCGGACCGCGATAAAAATCCTGTACCCGTTACCACCAACGCGCCAGTAGAAGCGTTGTAAGTTGCGCTCGTGATCGTGGGAACTGCAACGTTGCTGACTGTTACGGCGTTCGTGGCGTCCGTCGTCGTGCCCGATGTGACGTTGGCGTCCCAGTCATCGGCAGCTGCTAAATTGAATGTAGTCCCACCTGTCGATGAAGTTCCATTCTTGTTGAAGATTTGGTTCAGCGCGGCTTTATCGGTCGCATTCAGCGTGACGGAAAACGCCGTAGCGCTGGTGGCCGTTACATTGCTCGTGGTCAGCGTGTAGGTGGCTCCGCCTTCGCCAGTGAACGTGAGCTTGTTGACGGCAATGGTGTCGCCCGTAGTCATCCCAGCGCCGGTCACCGCAAGCACCCCAGTACTGGCGTTGTAGGTCGCGCTCGTGATGGAAATGGGCGGATCGGTGTCGCCGCCAAAATCATCAATATTGGTATTGAAAAAGTCCGTGGCCGTTATGCGGACTTCATCAACCAGAAGTCCGCTAAAACTCAAAGTTGATGCGGCGCCCGTGGCGACCGTCTGAGCTGAGCCCACGAGCGATCCGTTGAGATAACCGCCTACACTAACGGTTGAACCGCCTGAGTTGTTGATGAAAATGGTGCTAAAGGTGAAGTCTGCCGTGTCAGTGCGCGTAATGGTGATTCGCTCGGTAGTACCGGCATTGAAGCTAAGGGAGGTGACAAGAATCGACGATGAGCCGCTCGAGCCATTGCTACTGTCAAAGACCATGTCCCCACCCTCACCCTGCGCCGTAAAGGTGTAGGTGTAGGAGACGCCGCCGAGCGTCCGGGTAAAAGTCGAGGCGTGCGCCCCGCCGCCGATGGGATCGCTAGCCAGCGTGTCGGAAAACGCCGTCAGCAAGCCGGAATAGTCGCTCAGCGTAAGACCGGAAGTTTCCACACTCCCCTGATACGCCTCCAGCACCCAATCACCTCCCTTGCTGGCCGCGCCTGTCGGGTCGGTGGATACGGCGACATCTGCGCCTGTAATCCCCGCAATCGCCTGCACAAACGATTGCCCTGCGTTATCGGCTCCAACATTGCAGCCATAAAGCAAAATGTCGCCATCGCTGCTGAGCGCCGAGCCAATTTGCGTTAAGGCGTCGGCGTATTCGGCGATGTTCTCCGAATTCAGCCAAGCGTTACCTGCTTGCACCGCGCCTTCCGACCCGTGCGAAATCAGGTGAACAGCGTCGATATCGTGACGGTCGGCAAGATAACTCGCCATTTGCGCAAAGCCGTCGCTATTCGACTCCAAGACGACAACCTCGGCATTCGGACCTATCTCGTCAATGAGGGTTTGGTAATCGCGCGCGTTAGCATCGACGAAAATTACTTCTTGTTTCGTCTTGGGATCAGCCGGCGCTTCCGTTGCAATCGCCGGAGGCGGCGGCGGTGGACTATCTGCTACCGCAGTCTGATCGACAGGCGCGTCGCTGTGGGAAGCGTCAACTATCGTCGCCGCAGCAGCGCCATCGAACATGATTCGAGGCTCCAGTGCGCGCATCAATGCGCGCGGCTGGCGAGAAGGACTGTGGTTAGTCATAGCTAGCACAGCCAATATTTTTTTCATGCTGTCCTTCCCCCTCATTCACATTCAGGAACGTGGATCAGCCTCGCCCTAAGGCGGGGCCGAGTTTCCTGCTCACCATGTATCGCTGCACTGACGCCCTATTACAGAGCGTCAGTGCAACGACGTCATCCACCGCCTCACGGACGCGAAGGGAAGATACCTTCCGTTGCAATGATGAAATTGGTGCCCAGATAGGGATTGCGAACCGGCACCGGCTGACTGCCGCCTGCCGGCGTTACCGTTATCGGCGGGCTGAACGGCAGCAAGCCCGTGTTCGGGGTGTCAGTGGTGTAAAGCGAACCGGCGCGTCCACCGGCCGCAATCGGCCCCAGGACGCTCGTTTCACTGGGAACTGCGGTCACATTGGTGCTGGCGGTCACGGCGGGGATGCTTACCGTCGCGGTTGCCGCATGGGTGTGCACGGGCATCTGCGTGGACAGTATCGTCACATTCTCAGTACCGCTTTTCTCTCCCTGCACGATATTCGTTAAGCCTGGACCTGAACCCATGCCTACTGAGCTGCGTCCTCGATAATCGGGCAGGGCGAAGGTGGTTTGCCCATCACCGCCAAATGTTGTGCCCAACAAGGAAAACAAGGCGGAGTTTTGGGCGATTGACATAAGCTGCCCTTGGCAAAAGGCCCAGCCTTGTGGCGCAAAGTTAAAACCGACCATACGAATCTCACCCAGAAACGGTTCACTCATTTTGTTGCTCCCTTTCGTTGATAAACGTCGCCCCTTCAACAAGACGAAAAACGGGCGCCGATGTTTTCAGTGAAACAGATGAAGCAGGTGAAGCAGGTGAAGCAGGTGAAGCAGGTGAAACAAGCAAAACAACAACTCAAGCATCGGCCCTCACGGGCCGGATTACGAGATTATCGGTTCCAAGACTTGCTGCGCCTGACTAGAAGACGTCCATTGCATGCGCCAATGAAGACCGCTTTCCGTGACTTTCCGGAAGCCTAGCCTCTGATAGAGCGCGATTGCTGGATTGAAATGAGTAACGCTTAAGGTAACGGGTTTACCGCTTTGGCCAGCTCTTTGCTGTAGATCCCGCAATAGCGATGAGCCAACGCCTTGCTTGCGGTAAGCAGGCAACAAGGCGATATCGATCAGAAGAAGTTCTGTATCGAGCATGATCCAGTCGATACGACCAATGTCGCGTTGCTTGCGGTGAATGATGTTGCGAATAGCTCCAGGATAGTGAGCCTGATAGTGCTGTTGCTGAAGGGCGAATTGGTCGCGCAAGAACCGCCTCTTCTCTGCCTCTGTCCAAGGCGTTTGGGCCAACTCATCCCAGCGCGCGCCAGCGTAAAGCGCCAGCAGGAAATCGCTATCGCTATCATTTATGGAGCGCAAGCTAACAGCTGTAGAACTGTCTTTAAACATGCGTTAACGATAAGCGAGTTGACCGTGAGCAAGACTAATCCGTCACGCGGTATTTCACAAGTTTTTCGTAACGCTATGCGGAATGTTTATCGACTGTGCGAAATCGCCGACGGATTGTTCATCGCCTAAATCCAGGCGTTTGCGCGCGGTATTTTTGAAACAGCAGAACATCAACCGCTTGTCGATTTGCTAATGCGCCACCCTATCCATATTCCGAGTGCGCCAAAAAGCAACCAACCCAGTAGAAAAATATTAAAGTTTCGCTGCTGATCGAACTCGGAATCATAGAGACGTATGCCGCTAGCCTCCAATAAATAACCGGACAAAAAGGCAACTCCCAGAAATAGCACCGAAGCCGCCAATCCACCGATAAAAGTGTAAAGAATCCGTTTCATCAATCGACGGGGAAAAAACGAATGCGTTTTGATTTCCGGAAGTCAGACCAATAGCCGGGAATGACGATGTTAAAGCGGGTGCGCAACCACGAGCCGGCGCCAGTAAGCGCGGATCCATCCCATAGATCTATGTGATCGCCGCCGCTACCTCCACCCGGGGCATAGTAATCCTCGAAACAAATGATTCCCGTACGATCAACAACCTTATTTCTCCATTCTTCTCCCGTAATTCGCTCGGTTGCCTTGATCGCCGCATGAGGGCGCTTTTCAAGCCAGTCTGCGAGTTCCGAGGCGCCCAGA
>DATLHW010000444.1:0-8828 GCA_035539675.1 Burkholderiales bacterium
TTGCGTTTGCACACGCAAACCGCTTCGCCGGCGGGAAGCATGCTTCCCGAAACCCCGGCTACGCCTATTCGTACCCTTGCAGGGCGCGTTTGCGCTTGCACGCGCAAACCGTTCCGCAGGCGGGGAGCATGCTCCCCGAAACCCCTGCTACACCCTGCGCTTCTCGGCTTGATCTCGCGCCGCTCGCTACGGTTTCGAAAGAAGTCTAATGCGCGTTTCCCACAAGCGTGGCGCCTGATTCCCCTGCAACCTAGAAACGGCGATTGGACGCACCCGGATGTGCGTAGCGTGTTCACCCATTTTGTGAAGCATCAAAATCGCTGTAACGATCGAAAAGGTAAAACATTTCCATGGGCAATAAGCGGTCAGTCGCCGTTTTTAGGTTTAACCCAAAACCGCCTCCCACAACGCCAACGGCGCCTTAACCAACTCCGTCGCAATCTCCAGCGGAACCGGCGTGTCCTGCCTGTCATTCAACCGCGCCAAATGTTGTAAACGCCTGAACTCTCGATACGCATCGGCGGCGTCGTACCCCAGGTCATGAGGAACAAGTTTCAAGTCGGCGGCGATGCGCAGCAGCGCGATGGTGCCGAGGTTGCGGGTGAGCTCCCAGTAACGATGGGAATGCGTCAGCACCAAGTATTGGACGACAAACTCCGTATCGATGATGCCGCCGCGACCATGTTTGGCGTCAAAACTGTCGGAAGGCAGTTTCTTATTGGCGCGCATCTTTTCGCGCATGGCCACGACTTCCTTACGCAACTCCGCCGGATCGCGCGGCGTGGTCAGGATATCCAAGCGAATATCTTCGAATGCTTCGCCGACAGCGGAGTGGCCGACGCAATAGCGGGCGCGGGTCAAGGCCTGGTGTTCCCAGACCCAGGCGTGTTTTTCCTGGTACTCGCGGAAGGCGCTGGTGGAGGTGACCAGCATACCGCTGGCGCCGTCGGGTCGCAGTCGCAGATCGGTTTCGTAAAGCAGGCCGGCGGGCGTTGTGGCGTTCAGCCAGGTGACGACGCGCTGCGCGAGCCGCGCGAATTGGTCGCGTTGCGAATCCACTTCGTCGTCGTACAGGAAGATCATGTCGAGGTCGGACGAATAACCGAGTTCCTTGCCGCCCAGTTTGCCGTAACCAATGATGGCGATCCGAGGCGCTGGCGCGCCTTTGCCGGCGATGCGTTGCCAACAGAGTCGCAACGTTTCCGCCAGAATGCGGTCTGCCAGTTCGGTAAGGTGGTCGGATAGGCGCTCCAGGGTCATCAATCCTTCCAGGTCTTGCGCGAGTAGGCGGAACACTTGCGCCTGTTTGAAGTGACGCAGCAGATCCATGTGTTGCTCGGCGTCGCCATCGTAATGGTCCAACTCGGTCTGTAATGACTTCGCCAACTTTCGCCAATGCGGCGGGGCGAGCAGGGCGTCGGTATCCAATAATTCATCGAGCAGGATGGGATGCTTGCGTAAATAGTCGGATGCCCATGCGCTGACCGAGGCGAGTCGGGCGATTCGCCCGAGCACTGGCGGGTATTCGGATAACAGCGCGAGATAGGATTCGCGCCGGTCGATGGCTTCCAGCACGTTCAGCATGCGGGTCAGCGTGAGGTCCGCATCATCGAATAGAGCGGCGGTTTCGATGATGCGGGGAATCAGCGCATCGAGCCGCGCGCGGTTGCGGTCTGGTAGCGAGCCGTAATGGCTATTGCCGCGCATGCCGGAGAGCCGCCGATGGACGGAGACGGTGTCTTGGTAACCCATAGTCGCCAAGGCGTCGATGGCTTCCTGTTCGGGCAACGAGTTTCGCCACAGGCGCGCTGGAAGCGATTCGCCATCGCTTTTTTCGGCCGAGAACACGCCTTCAAAATGGCTGATGACGATCTCGCGATGTTTATTTAGCGCGATTAAGAAACTATCGTAGTCAGAGAAGTTCATAGCCTCGGCGATGAGGGCTTGTTCGTCGGGACGCTCAGGCAAGCGCTGGGTTTGGGCGTCGTCGAGATATTGCAGCCGGTGTTCGAGGTCGCGCAGGAAGCGGTAGGCGGCGCTTAGTTCTTCGACGGCCTGATTCGGCAATAGGCTGCGATTGCCCAGCAGCGCGAGCACTTCGAGCGTCGGCATGATTTGCAAGGCGCGATCGCGTCCGCCGCGAATCAATTGGAATACTTGCGCGATGAATTCGATTTCGCGGATGCCGCCGGGGCCGATCTTGATGTTCGACAACGCGTCGCGACGGCGGGCTTCCTCGCGGATTTGCTGGTGTAGTTTGCGCAACTCGGCCAAGGCGCCGAAGTCGAGATATTTGCGAAACACGAATGGCCGGCGCAGTTCTTCCAATGCATCGGCGCCATCGCCATGAACGACGCGTCCCTTGATCCAGGCGTAGCGCTCCCAGGCGCGGGCTTGGGAGATGAGGTAGTTTTCCAGCATGGCGAAACTGACTGCGAGCGCGCCGCTGTCCCCGTAAGGACGTAGCCGCATGTCCACGCGGAAGACAAAACCGTCGGCGGTGACTTCATGCATCGCGGCGATGATGGCTTGCCCGAGTCGCGTGAAGAATTCGTGGTTGCCAAGCTTTAGCGGACCGCTCGTTTCTCCACCCTCCGGGTACACGAAAATGAGATCGATGTCCGACGAGACATTCAACTCGCGGCCGCCCAGTTTGCCCATGCCGACGATGAGGAGATCCTGTGGTTCTCCGGTTTCCTGATTGATGGGTTCTCCATACCCTTCGACAAGCCAGCGGCGGTGATGGATGGCGGCGGCGCCTAATGTCGTTTCCGCGAGAGCTGTCATGGTCTGCGTGACTTCCGCCAAATCCGCCAAGCCATTCAAATCGCGCAGGCAAATGCGTAGCCAAACTCGCTTACGCAGGGAGCGGAGGGCGTTTTGCAGCGTCGCCTTGTCGGTTATTGCCGCCTCATTAAGCGCTTTCTCCATGATTTCGGATGAAAAGCGTTCCTGATAGTTGGCGCGTAATTCCTCGGTCAAGGCGGGTTCGCTGGCGAGGAGGCGTTGTGCGTAGCGGGAAAGCCGCAATGTGCGGGCGAGGGCTGTTTCAAAGGGGGTATCGGAAAAGTTTGGCAAGACGTTTTCGGTCATGGTTAGAAAGGACGGTTAGAATGTAGCTCATTCCAATTCGCGTTAGAAGCCGTCGGTACTACTTCGACCCCTTCCAGGTATTGATGTCTCGGTATAGCCCCTCTCCCTTGAGGGGAGAGGGGTTGGGGAGAGGGTGATGTCCAAATTAGCGCCGCTGTCACCCTCTCCCCAGCCCTCTCCCCTCAAGGGAGAGGGGGTATTCCGGGGGTGACCGGCTGTTCTTAAGACTACAAAAGATTCGGGTTAATTCACTAATGATGAAGTTTCTTCGCAGGCTTCCCAAGGTCTGCATTTATTTGACGCTCGTATTCGTGCTCGGGCTTGCGGCGGTGGTGCTGGGGCTGCGTTACTGGCTGCTGCCTAATATCGAAACCTACCGCGACGACATTGTCGCGGCCGTTTCCAAGGCGGCAGGAACTCGCGTCGCCATTGGCGGCATTCGCGCCGAGTGGGGCGGATTGCGTCCCCGATTGGAGCTGGACAAGGTGCAGGTGTTCGACGCTCGAAATAATCCGGCGTTGGAGTTGGTGAAAGTCGATGCGATTGTGGCTTGGCGCTCAATATTCGCCGGCGCGTTGCGGCTTCATCGATTGGAGATCATCCAGCCGAGTCTGGAAATTCGACGAGACAAGGCGGGTAAGCTATTTGTTGCCGGCATCCCCATGCGCGAAAGCGAGGAAGGGGGCGGTTTCAACGATCTGGTGTTGGAGACGCGAAGCGTTTTTATCACCGGGGCTATTTTGTCCTGGGAAGATGAGCTGCGCGGCAGGCCGCGACTGGTGCTCGATGGCGTTTCTTTTCACCTGGAGAACCGCGGTTCGCGGCATCGTTTTGGACTTACGGGAAAGCCGCCGGTCGAACTGGCGGGCGCCATCGATTTGCGCGGCGATCTTCGCGGGGAAAGTCTGGACGACCGGAATGGCTGGTCCGGTCAGGTATACGCGGAGCTTCCTTATGCGGACAGCGATTCGTGGCGCAGCCATGTGCCGTTGCCAAAGTCATTCCGGGGCGGTCGGGGCGCCTTGCGTCTTTGGCTGGATTTCAAGGGGCAGGCGGTGGAGTCCTTCGTCGCCGATGTGAAGCTGGCGGATGTCGTGGCGCGATTGAATGAAAATCTTCCGGAATTGGACCTTGCCTCCGTGAATGGCCGTATCCGATACAAGGCGATTGGGGCGGGATTCGAAGTGGCCTCCGAAAACCTTTCCCTGGTGACGCGCGGGGAGACTCGCACCGGTCCAACCGATTTTCTTTTTCGCACGGAGCCCAAGCAGGAGAAGAAGGAAGCCCAAGGCGAGTTTCGCACGAACGACTTGGAGCTCGCCGCGTGGGCGTCGCTGATTGATTATTTGCCGGTCGATAAGGGGCTGAAGAGCAAGCTCGCGGAGTTTGCACCGAGCGGTCGGGTGAAAAATGTGGCCTTCAAATGGACAGGACAAGCCAACGCGCCAGCGAAATATACGTTGGCGGGGCGCATCGAGCGTGGCGCGGTGAGATCTGTCGGCGGCAATCCGGGCGTGGTCGGCCTTACCGCCCAGATTGATGCGGACGAGTCCGGCGGAAGCGTTTCAATCGATTCGGCCAGTCAGATTAGCTGGCCGACGATGCTTAATGGGCCAATACCGTTTGATGAGTTGAAGGCTCAGGCGACGTGGAAGCGGACCGATGGTCATACGGATATTCAGCTAAAGAAAGTCTCCTTCGCCAATCCTCATACGGCGGGATCGATAAGCGGCTCCTACCGGGCGATTCCCGGTAAGCGAGGCGTTATCGATCTGAATGTTAAATTCGATCGGGGCCAGGGGCGTTATGCCGCGCTTTACTTGCCGCGGCCGGCTGGCCCTGTCGTGTATGAGTGGCTGCAGCATGCGATCCTGAACGCCGATATTTCAGAGGGCAATTTGCGACTTGTCGGTGACCTCACCCATTTTCCGTTCGCCGATAATAAGGATGGCGAGTTCCTGCTTCATTTCAAATTTTCGGAAGGCGTGTTGAATTACGCCGATGCTTGGCCGCGGATCGAGAACATTCGCGGCGATGTGACATTGCAGGGTGCGGGACTAAAAGTGAAAGCAAGTGACGGGGCGATTTTTGGCGCGAAGCTGAACGATGTCGTCGCCTCGGTCGAGGATTTGTATCACCATAACCCCGTTGTGGAGGTGATCGGCGAATCCAGTGGGCCATTCAAGGAAAAGTTACGCTTTATTAATGAAAGCCCCGTTAAAGACATGCTTGGCGGGTTTACCGATGGCGTGACAGGTTCGGGCGCGGGAAAGTTAAACCTGTCGGTCAGTATTCCTGTGCTGAACGTCGAGTCCACCCGAATGAATGGAAGCTATCAGTTCCAACGCGCCGGTCTGCAATTGTCCGGCGCCGCGCCTCCCGTTTCCGAGATCAATGGTCAATTGAAATTTACCGAAGCGGGCGTCGCGGCGCAGAACATAGCCGCGCAAATTCTAGGCGGTCCTGCTCTTGTAAGCGTGGCGACCCGGCCCGATAAGAGCATAGCGGTCACCGCCAAAGGCTCCGCGAACATGGAGGAGTTGCATAAGCTGGCAAGTCACTCGGCGTTAAAAAGTATTTATGGAAAGGCCGACTGGCAGGGCGCCATGGAAATGCGGGAGGGGAAGTCCGTTCTAAAAGTTAATTCAACGCTTCACGGAATTGCATCGGATTTGCCGCCGCCACTGCGGAAGACCTACGCACAGGAACTGCCCCTTAAATATGAGCATCACTGGAATGACGGCAAGCCCGAACTGATACGCGCATCGCTAGGCGACGATGTGTTCGCTGAGTTTGAACGGGTCCATTCGCCCGGGGCTGCCGGCGCGATTTTCAAGCGGGGTGTGGTGAGCTTTGGCGCGCCAGCGGCCTTGCCAGTCTCGGATGGTTTATGGTTGTCGGGCGCCTTGCGCGCTTTGAATCTTGATCGATGGCGAGAGGTTTTCAAGGCGCAGGGTAGCGGGAACGGGAGCGGCGGCTTGGCGATTGCGGGAGTGGATCTGGCGCTTGGCTCGCTGAGGGCGTTCGATCGACGGTTTACCGACTTGCATTTCATCGCGCGGGTCGAGGGAAGCGATTGGCTGGGAACCGTCGCAGGGCAAGAATTGGCTGGGGACTTCGCGTGGCGCCCAGCGGGCAAAGGACTGTTTCATGCACGCCTGAAGCGTCTGACGCTTCCAGAGGAGAGGCCGGCTCCGGGTGGGCAGGCCGAAACGATTGGCGGTGAAGAAGTCGATTTTCCGGCGCTCGATATCATCGCCGACGCGTTGCAAATACGAAACAAGCGGTTGGGACGGCTTGAGCTCAAAGCCGAGCAGCAAGGCAAGGATTGGCGGATCGAGCGTTTGGCTCTTAGTCAGGCGGGCGCTACTTTGGAGGGCCACGGTTTGTGGTTGCGACAGGGCGCTAATCCGAGCACGACGCTGAATATCGAACTGAAAGCGCCGGACGCCGGTAAGTTGCTTGATGAGCTCGGCTTTCCGGGCAGTCTGAAGGGCGGCGCGGCGAACCTTTCCGGCGCGCTTTCCTGGCCTGGCGCGCCTTATGAAATGATTCCCGCAAAACTTTCCGGGAATCTTGAACTCGAAACTAAGTCCGGGCAATTTTTGAAGATAGAGCCGGGCGCTGGGCGATTGCTCGGATTGATGAGCTTGCAATCGTTGCCCCGCCGAATCACCCTGGATTTTCGCGACATTTTCAGTGAAGGCTTTGCATTTGACGGCATCAAGGGTGAAATGGGTATAAGCGAAGGCCTCCTGAGCAGTAAAAACTTCACGATCTCTGGCCCGTCCGCGAGAGTGGAAATGGTCGGGGATGTGAATCTCGGAAAAGAGACGCAACAGCTTAGGGTCAAGGTCATGCCCACGGTCGGTGAAGGGGTGTCGATAGCGACCGGTTTGCTGGGCGGACCTGTCATTGGCGTGACGGCGTATGTTCTGCAAAAAGTTTTCAAGGATCCCATCAGTCGAGCCATTGCTTACGAGTACAACGTGACGGGAACATGGGATAATCCAAACGTCAGCAAGCTAGAGCGCAAGGCGCCGGTTCCTGTTAATGACATCGACCAACGCCAGTGATTTTGAGGCGGCGCCTAAAGCGCCCCCGTGTTCCGGGTGTTTGCGCGAATCTCCATATTCAGTTCGTTCCTGGACGGTCTGATAACGATTTATCGAAGCGCCTAATAACAGGTAGGGACGCATGATTATCAAGACGCAAATAAAGGGAAGCACAACCACCGGCGACGCCGCCGGCAATTTCCGCATCGCCGCCGTGCAAATGGCGTCGGGCCCTCAGGTGAAGGCTAACCTTCATGAGGCGCGTCGGTTGATTGAAACGGCCGTCAATGCCGGCGCCAAATTGATTGGCCTGCCCGAGTATTTTGGAATCATGGGGAATAACGATCAGGACAAAGTGGCAGCGCGCGAGAAATTTGGCTCCGGTCCCATTCAGGATTTCCTGAGTCGCACCGCGAAGGAATTCAAGGTGTGGCTGGTTGGCGGATCGGTTCCGCTGGATTGCGGTCGGAAAGACCGGATTCGCAATTCCTGCCTGGTGTATGACGATGCAGGAAAGCTCGCCGCCCGCTACGACAAAATCCATCTCTTTGGTTTTGAGATGGGCAAAGAGCAATACCGGGAAGAGGAAACCATTGAGCCGGGCGATTCGGTAAAGACGGTGGACACGCCATACGGCCGCTTGGGCTTGTCCATTTGCTACGACCTGCGTTTTCCCGAGCTTTATCGTGCGATGGGACCCGTGGATATTATTCTTGTGCCAGCGGCTTTCACGGAGACGACGGGTAAGGCGCACTGGGAGACATTGATTCGCGCGCGCGCCGTGGAGAATCTGGCCTATGTGTTGGCTCCCGCGCAGGGTGGCTACCATGTGAGCGGACGCGAGACGCACGGCAACAGCATGATCGTCGATCCGTGGGGCGTCGTGCTCGACCGTTTGCCGCGCGGATCGGGTGTGGTGATCGCCGGAATCAACCCGGCTTATCAACAAAGTTTACGGGCGAGTTTGCCGGCGCTGAAACATAGGACGTTGCATCAGTGCTAACCCACTACGTCTTTTCCAAGTCTTCAAACCTAATTTGGAAACTTCATGACCACTGAAACTCTCCTCTCCACCGCCCATAAGACGCTTTTGGCTCCCTACTCGCTGGACCAGAACGCCATCGATCATGTTTTTCGCCAGATCATGACGCATCAGGTGGATTACGCCGACCTGTATTTTCAGTACAGCCGCAGCGAGGATTGGAGCCTGGAAGAGGGACAAGTCAAGTCGGGTAGCTTCCATATCGGACAAGGCGTTGGCGTGCGAGCGGTGAGCGGCGAGAAAACGGCGTTCGCTTATTCCGACGACATTAACCTTGCCGCGCTGGAATCGGCGGCGCACGCCACGCGGGCGATTGCTTTGGTTGGCGCCGACATGGGCGTTCCAGCGATTCGCAACGGTCATGGCCATGATCTTTACCGGCCCTATGATCCGATCGCCAGCCTGCCCGACGCGGACAAGATCCGGTTACTGGAAACGCTCGAGAAATATGCTCGCGCGCTCGATCCTCGCATCATTCAGGTGATGGCGAGTCTTGCGGCCGAGTATGACGTTGTGCTCGTGGCGCGTAATGATGGCTTGATGGCTGCAGATGTGCGGCCACTCGTGCGGCTTAACATTCAGGTTATCGCCGAGTCGAATGGCAGGCGCGAACAGGGCTACGCCGGCGGCGGTGGCCG
>DATLHW010000445.1:0-3616 GCA_035539675.1 Burkholderiales bacterium
AGACAAATAGTTGGGTGGAGCCTCGTCGATGATTATTCGTAACATGTTGTTGATATCCTTGCTGGCGGCGGTAGTCGCCGGATGTGGTGCAAAACCTACTCACAAGGATCGGTATCCCGACGAGATACCTGAGGGCCCTGGTATGTTCACAGGGCAGGCAGGTTCCTACACCATCTACGACTCTGAAAAGAAGGGTGATAAATCCGAGAAGACGACAGCTGCTCCGCAGTCGCCGTCTTCAACGGATGCCCGCGATTTCGAAGAGTTCCGTGAGTATCAGGAGTTCCTGCGCTGGAAGGAAAAGGCGAAGGGCACTCCCGAGTATCGGGATTTTCAAGATTGGCGGGAATGGAGAGCTTATAAGAATTGGAAGGATCGGCAGGGGAAGTAACCTCGTCGTCACTGACAAATCTTATTACGCGCACCTTAAAAGCCACCGGGAAACCGGTGGCTTTTTTACGTTTCATCATTCTGTGCGACTGTAAATAACAAATGGCCGAATTGAAATTCAGATAAGCCGCTTATCCTGAGCGATCTTGTACAAGTACGAATCACGCAACTTGTGCAGAGTCCATATTTGGCAATATGGGTGGAAGTCGAGCAAGAGCAAAGACCGATTTGCCTTTTGGCATTCCTTTTTTGCTGATCTTGGGTATGAAAATCGCCTGCGTTGCGAGGAAGAACTGGCCAAGAAATCCGAGTTCGAGTGCATTCACGCACTCTGGTGCATTTTGAAGGAAGGTCGCTGCGAGGTCATCAACTGACAAGAGTCTACGCCAATAGCCATACCTACGGGGTCGAGGGTTGTGTTCACACCGATTACGACGATCCGCATAATTACTTCACCACCGTCTACTATGCACATCCAATCTGGGATAAAAACTGGTTGGGGGACACTCTGTTCTATAAACCCGATGGCTCGGATATTTTGCAGTCGATTTATCCGAAGCCTGGACGCGCGATTGTCTTTCACCGCGCCGTTCCTCACTGTGTGAGAGCCCCGAGCGGAGATGCGCGGAACTGCGGATCTCGGTTGTATTCAAGACTGAACGGGTGAGGATTAAAAAAATGGTCTGACACAGGCTTTTCTTTTTAAGAGGCAGGACGGCAAAACGCAGTATTACTACTATGCTGACGGCAACCCGATCGGATCGACCGGCAACATCGGTGGCGAGAACGTCGACTTCGACTACAACTACACGCCGGTGTCGGCGCAGTATCCGGCGTCGAGCCCGACCAGCTACGTCGTCACGCAAGGCGACCTCGTCAATGCGGTGGCGACGCTGAAGTCGATCGCGTTCGCTGTCTATGGCGATTCGAAGCTGTGGTATCTGATTGCCGACGCCAACGGGTTGAACGCCGACGGCTCCAACTTGTGGGTCGGCCAGACGTTGACGATCCCGAACACGATCACCAACGTTCACAACGACTACGCGACGCACGAGGTTTATAACGCTGGCGAGATCATTGGCGACAGGACGCCGACGTTGCCGGATCCGCCGCCGCTGGCAGCATCGCATCGCAAGTGGTTGGCAAAGCTATCGGCGTCGTGGACCACTTCTCCTGGCGCTCCGTAGCGACGAGCGCGTTGGCGGCGGGCGTCACCGCTGGCATCGCCGGTCTGGCCAATAGCGGGCCCGTGTCCTGGATGGCGCAAGACGCGATCGACGCGGCGAATAGCCTCTCCGATCTTCAAGCGGTCTATGCGAGCGCCGGAATGGGCGCCGGCATCGCCGGCAAGCTGGGCGTCTCCGGCGCCTTCGCGCAAGGCGCGGTCAATGGCATGGTCAACAATGTGGTCGGGCAGGGCGTCAACCTGCTGACCGGCCAACAACAAAAATTCAACTGGCGCAGCCTTGCCGCCTCCGCCATATCCGCTCCTGTTGCGAAATCCATTGGCGACAAGTTCACGGGCGGTGAGAACGGCTGGGGCGAACCCGGCGGTTGGGGCCACGTTGCTTCGCATGCACTGTTGGGCGCTTCCGTGGCGGCGATCAACAAGGAGGATGCGCTCGGCGGCGCCATCGGCGGAGCGGCTTCCGCATGGCTGACCGGTAACCTCGCTTCGCAATCGAACGCGAACGCCAGTCCCTATCAGCGGCAGTTGGAGGAAGCGCTGCTGATCGGAGGTTCGATGTTGGCGGGTGGACTGGCGGCGCACGCGTTTGGCCGCAGCCCGACAGCCGCCGGCAATGCCGCGCAGAATGAAGTTCAGAACAATTATTTGAGGCACCAGGAGGTGCTTGAATTATTGGCGGCGAAGAAGCGCGGTGACTGGAAAACCGTGCAAATGCTGGAGGCGCGGGGCCGAGATCGCGACTTGGCGTTAATCAAAGCGAGCATGGAAGTCGGCGAGCGGTACGAGCGGTTGACGCGGGAGGCGCAGGAGGCCTCACGCGAGTTCGTTCGCATGGACGGAAACGTTAATCCTTTCCTCGGAACTGACAACGCCGCAGCGATCGAGTATCAGCAACACCGATTCCATACGTTCGAGATCGCCCGCACGGCGTCCGGCTATCAGGCGGATCAGAACTTCAAAACGAATTTCCCGAACCTGTATTGGTCGGTCAAGGGGACGGAGCGGTTAAGCGCCGACGGGATCATGATGGGCGGCGTGGAGCGGCTGTGGAACTTTGTGCCCGAGACGGGCAACCTGGGGATGAAAGGGGCGTTGATGCTAGGCGGCGGGCCGCTAAACGGGCCATTGTCGGTTAAGGCGTTTGGGCCGATGATCGACGGCTGGACGGATCGGTTCACGGCCAAGCCGGATAATCGTAGCGAGGCGGTGGGGTTTGTGGTGATGGATATCGCTGCGTTGTTTGGAGGGGAGCTTTTACTGGCCGGGAAATTTAGCAGGGTAAGTAAGGTTGATGATTTTGGTATGGGGGCAAATGCAACAGGCCAGACAGGAGCACGATCTGTTTCATTGAAAGAAATTGAGCGTCAGGAAACTGCTGCCTTACGTATGTATGACGATATTCGTGCGAGTACAACCGATATTCAAAATATCGCCGCCAACACTGGCTTAAAAAATTTTCAAGTGGCTCGGGTAAAAAATCATCTCTTCTATGACGATACCCATAAATTACGGGCAAGTGTTGGTCGGTTTGATCCTGATTATGAAATCGGTCAGGCGTGGCAACGAATGGAAACCGGACAACATCTTCCACAAGATATCCAACTTTTCAAGCATGAATATTTTGAGTCTCGATTCGAGAAAATATTTCGAACCGACTATGGTACGGCTCACAATAAGACTCAACTCCGTTATCCGAGCCCCCTCGACTAAGGAATTTGACATGGCTTTTTATATAACCATCAAAAAAGTAAGTGAAACCAATGATACGGTCATCTATGAATTCTTTGATGAGCAGACGGGCAAAGGCCAGTTGCAGCTCGCTAAAGAATCCGGAGATGTTGCCGAGGTAATGCCTGCGCCAGGTGACAGCTCAGGACGAAGATTCCAACGTGCAGCCATGAAGGTGGTCCAACATTGGAAGGCTGGGGAGTTTCCTGATGAAACTTGTTGGGCGTCATAGGGGAAAATAGCATAGGAGAGATTGCCGCAGCCCGCGTAGGGCGTATTAACCAATGGGCACTACGCCAATATATGTTG
>DATLHW010000446.1:0-3585 GCA_035539675.1 Burkholderiales bacterium
ATCAACTCATCTGCTCCGCGAGATCGCGGCACCAGACCACGAGGGCCGAATAGTTATCCTGCCCTACCTTGCCTTTCTCCAACACCTTCGCTTCGATTCGCCGGAGCCATTCTTCACCAGATTTACATTCACTCAAGGCCTGCTCCATCTCGGCCTCTTCGACGTACTCCCAGACGCCGTCCGTGCAGAGCAAAAAGACATCGCCATGACGCAGCGGAAACTTGCGTTGTTCTATACAGGGTTCGAAATTTTGAGCATCGCCTAACGCGCCTAGGAGTCGGCCCCGTTGCGGCACGCCGCGCATTTGATCGGGTTTAATGTAGCCTGCGTCGACCATGCTCTGCACCACGCTGTGATCGCGGGTTTGCACGGCCACCTTTCCTTCACGGAAACAATAAAGCCTCGTATCTCCCAAATGCCCCCAGATCGCATGACCATGGGTCGTATCCACCGAAAGGATTACCCCGGTGGCGCGCATATCGGCAAGGCGCAGTTGGCTGCTCTGCGTTTGCACGATCGCCACGTTGGCGGCGGTGAGCGCCGCCTCGACGGCTTCCGATGTGCATTCGGGACGCTGCCGAAACCAATCCAGCACACGACTTACCGTGAGTTTTGACGCCACATCGCCGCCCCCGTGTCCGCCAGCGCCGTCGGACAACACACAGAAACAGGCATCCTGCGATGACCAGACGCCGCAAGCGTCTTCGTTGATTGTTCGTCCACCGGGTTTCGATAGCGCGGCTATTTCAAGCTGCATGGTTTTTTCCTAGCAAGAGCAGTTCGTTATTGGACGTAAACTGCGGAATTAAAGTTATTCCTGCCTATTGTCTTCCCGCTCCAGCTTTTCTATCTGCGCTTCATATGCGCGGACGAATTCCTTGCCGAATAGCGCATGGAAATCGTCCTCGGCCTCCTTGGAAATATCGCCATATAGATCCTCGAACATATCCCAAAGCTTGGCTTTGCGATTCATCGGCAACAACGAATCGATCACGCGCTTCTGGCTAATTCGTTGCTCCAGTTGCTCAGGATTGAAACGTTGCAAAACACCGGCGAGCGCCGCACGCATTCCAGCCATGAATCCGAACTGATGCGAGCGCAAATCATTGTACGCATCTTTCATCGCCTTGATCGGCGGCATGAAGCCCCGCGTCTGCGGCGCCAATACATGCGCGAGCGCCGCATCCACATTGGGCGAAAACTTTAGCGGGTTATTTTCACGCGCAACAATCATTGTGACCTCGGCGCGCACTTCACGTTTGATCATTGCTCGCGCCAACAATAAATCGAGAGTTCCCTGCATCGATTCCCTTAACACGGTACCCAGCATATGCATGGTCTCCGTTGTAAGACCGCCGGGAATCTGCAAATTGGGTACGCCCGCGCCCATGAGGAAGGCGCGCAGTAATTCATCCTGACTTGCGGATACGGCGTTCGATCGCGCTGCTGGCGTGGCCATTGGCGAAGGCGTCGGCGCCTTGGCGGCGGTTTCAAGCGCCGAATTGGGCGGCGTGACGGCCGGCGTTGTTGCTTGCTTGAGCCCGAGCGGGTCGGCGGCCGGTGATGCGGCTCCGAATAGCGCAAGCGGATCGGCCGATGCGCTCTGCGGCGCCGCAGACGTTTTCGGGGCGGCGTCGCTTTGCTGTGCCGGGGTTGGCAATGGCGCGACTTCTTCTGGTTGCTCCCGTCGACGCGGATTGATGATCATGGTTTTTATTTCGCCTGAGGACGTGTTGTGATCGTCCCAGGAGAGAACCATGCTATTGAGTTCTGGAGCAGCGGGCGGCGGTGGAATGGGGGGTGGCGAGGGCTTCGTCATCGCCGGGTCCGGCTTCGCGGCAGGCGGCTGGAAGTGACCGTACAACTCCGGCGTATCGTTGCGTTGCGGTTGGGTTTGTTGAATGCGGTCGATAGGAGGAGAGACGCCGCTCAAGGCGATGAGCGGATCAACGATTTGCCCTCTAGCCGACGCGCTCAATGGGTCTCCGAATGGGCTTCCGCTTCCCAGCGGGTCCGAACTCGTCGACGATCCGAGCCCGAATAGCTCATCGATGTTTTGATTGGTCGTGGATGGCCCAAGGCCGAGGTCAAAATCGTCTGGTAACTTGGCCACACCCGACGACGCGGCTGGCGCCCGGCCCAGGTCGGCAAACGGATCGAAATCCGCGGGGATCGCGGCGCCCTGCCCGCCTTTGGGCTGTGGAAGAGCGAACGGATCGTCCATCAAACGTTGAGAAGGCGTACTGGGTGATTTTGGCGTGGGCGCCAAATCCGCGAATGGATCCTTGACGGCGGAAGCGCCTGCGCCAAAAAGCGCCAATGGGTCATCCTTGGTCGGCCCGCCAGTAGCTGCTGGCGACGATGCGCCGAACTGCGTCGCATAGCTATCGGCGCTGCTTTTAACGGTTACGCGCAACGTATAGGTTCCGATGATCAATTCATCGCCATCGACGATCGGCGACTCGTTTCCCTGCCCTAACGGAACGCCATTCACACTGACAGGCGTTGCGGTGCCCCTGTCTTGAATAACATAGCGGCCGCCTTGGAATGCAATCGATGCGTGAGTGCGCGATATGCGCCGCTCGGGGTCTTGCAACACAAGGGTATTACCCTCGCCGCGACCGATACTACCGCCGAGCTCATCGAACTCGGCGGAGAGTCGCTCCACAGGCGCCTGACCGTTGAAGGTCACAACGTTGATGACGATCATCGTGCCCCTTTCTTATTCGGGTCGCCTCGAAAAATACGATATGCGGTCCGATGCCATTCGACGTGGTTAGTAAGCTGAGATTATCCTGGATAATTTGCTTAGGTAAACCCCTGCGTTGAAGTTCTTGTAAATAGCTTCTAGGAAGTCGATGCCCTAGCCAAAGCCCACTCCAAATCCTCCTGGGCCTTTAACCATTCACCTTCCGTCTTTTCGAGCGCTTGCGTCAACTCCGATTGGCGCAGCAACAAGGACTTGAGTTCTTCCTTGCGGGCTTCGTCATATACGCCATGATCCAATAAACCAGATTCGATCTGAGCCTTTTCCTTGGTGAGCGTTTCCATTTTGCTCTCCAGCGCTTGGATAGTCTTATCAAAAGGCTTACGCACCTGTGCGAGCTTTTGGCGTTCGGCAGCCTCCCGCTTCCGTTCGTCGCGTCGGGACTCCGCCGCCGGCTTTTCATCGGCATCTTCAGCGTTGCTACGCGTTTGACGCAGCCAATCGCGATAATCGTCCAGGTCGCCGTCGAACCATTCCGACTTGCCGCCGTGCACGAGCAAAAAACGATCAGTCGTCGTACGCAACAGATGTCGATCTTGTGAAACTACCACGAGGGCGCCTTCGTATTCTTGCAGCGCGACTGATAGTGCGTGCCGCATGTCCAGATCGAGATGGTTGGTCGGCTCGTCGAGCAGTAGCAGGTTGGGGCGCAGGTAGCTGACCAGCGCCAGTACCAGACGCGCCTTCTCGCCGCCTGAAAATGGGCCGACTGGCTCGAACACTCGATCGCCACTGAAACCGAAGCCGCCGAGAAAGCCGCGCAGCTCCTGTTCGGTGGCCTTCGCCGCCGCGTCTCCGCCTAAACGTTTCAGATGACC
>DATLHW010000447.1:0-4160 GCA_035539675.1 Burkholderiales bacterium
TCGCGTCTATGGCGGCCTGGATCGGCACGGTAAACGCTCCTGCATCGCCGCCTCCGCCATCATCGCCATTCATGGCAAAGCGCTGGCTGCGAAAAAGTTCAACCAGGCCCCGCCGCTGAATAACCACGAACTATTCCGTCGCGACCATCATATTTGCGCCTACTGCGGCGACGAACTCAACGAGCATAAGCTGACCCGCGATCACATCATTCCTTTCTCTCGCGGCGGCCGCGATAACTGGATGAATGTCGTTACCGCTTGCCGCTGGTGCAATCAAAAGAAAGGCAATCGTTCGCTGGAGGAGGCGCATCTGCAACTTCTCTATGTGCCTTACGTGCCCAACCGGGCGGAATATCTTATTCTTACCAATCGACGTATTTTGGCGGACCAGATGGAGTTTCTCCGTCAGCATGTTTCGCCGACTAGCCGACTGCGGACCAATTAGACCTTCACGCCTATCCCTGTTTTTCAATCAACATAGCATCGCCATAGCTAAAGAAGCGGTAGCGTTCGTCTACCGCATGTCGATAGGCGCGGCGGATATTGTCCCAGCCCCCGAAGGCCGAAACCAACATCAAAAGCGTCGATTTGGGTAATTGGAAGTTAGTAAGCAGCCGATCGACGACCCGGAAGCGATAACCTGGCGTGATAAAAAGCGTCGTGTCTCCGTAGCCCGCGCGTATGCGGCCATCTTCCTCGGCGCCGGATTCAAGCGCGCGTAGCGTGGTTGTGCCGACTGCGACGATTCGTCCGCCGTTGACTCTCGTTTCCTCAATCATGGCGACTGTTGTTTCCGGGATCTGGTACCACTCGCTATGCATGCGATGCAGCGCGAGATCCTCCACCCGCACCGGCTGAAAAGTGCCGGCGCCCACATGAAGCGTTACATACGCTGTCCGAATCTGATTGGCGCGCAAGTGATCGAGCATCGCATCATTGAAATGCAGCCCCGCCGTTGGCGCTGCGACGGCGCCGGGAGTGCGGGCGTAAACGGTCTGATAGCGAGTTTCATCTTGCGCGTCCGCCGAGTGCGTGATGTAGGGCGGCAATGGCAGCCTCCCGAAGCGGTCCAGCAGTTCCAGAATACTGGCGTCGTTCTCGAAACGCAGCAGATACAGGTCGTCCCGCCGTTCCACGACCAATACGGAGAAGGCGTCCGCCAAATGTAAACGGCTACCCGGTTTGGGGGCGTGGCTGGCCCGGATATGCGCCAAGGCTTCATGTGGCGACAGTATCCTTTCAACCAGCACCTCGATTTTTCCACCGCTGTCTTTCTGTCCCAAAAGGCGAGCTTTGATAACCTTGGTGTCGTTGAAAACGAGAAGGTCGCCGGGGATTAGAAGTCCTGGAAGGTCGGCGAACGCCCTATCCGTCAGCCCGCCGGTCGCGCCATCCAGATGCAGGAGCCGACTTTGCGTGCGGTCGGGCAATGGAAATTGGGCGATTAGCTCATCGGGCAGGTGATAGTCGAAGTCGGAAAGGCGCATGGCGGACGGGTGACAAAAGCCGAGGATTGTTTCATAACCACCCTGGAGGTGGAAGCGTGCATGCCGTCGATCAGGGCGCCGGTCCGTTAATTTGTTATCACGAAACCGGTACTCTTGCTTGCGGCCTCGGGTTCTTTCCTGGATAATTCGCGCTCGCTCGTTTTGGCTATAACTTAAGCCATACCGAGCCGGGATGGCGGAATAGGTAGACGCAGCGGACTCAAAATCCGCCGGTGGTAACACTGTGAGAGTTCGAGTCTCTCTCCCGGCACCAAGAGCACATTGATTCAGAGGTTGTCAGTAACTTTATTTTCAACCTCACTTCGGCGTTTATCGCCGTTCAGTACTTGTGCAAAAGTTTTCCAGCAAGGCGCGTCGACGCAGACAGTACACAGTTAGTACGGCAAGGAGACGCAACGCCGATGGAAGACTTTTGCACAAGTACTTCCCTCCGATTCAGCGCCGCGATTACCCGTTCGAGGAAGCATGTCGTCAGCGGATCTCTCCAAGTTAAAAATAAATCGTGATGCGCCGTCTTCTTTCGCCGCGAAACCCGGTCGCCGAAAATTAAAGATCGCCCTTGTCGTTCTTGTCGTCGTAATTGCCGCCGTGTTCGCGGGGGCTCGGTACAACTCGGTTCCCACAGTGGAAACGGTGACCGTGGCGAAGGCGTACCCCTCTCAGAACTACACCCTCCTCAACGCCACTGGTTATGTTGTCGCCCAGCGTAAGGCGGCCGTCGGCTCCAAGGCGAGCGGCCGACTTGAATGGTTGGGCGTGTTGGAAGGCAGTCGGGTGAAGCAGGGCGAGGTCATCGCCCGATTGGAGAACCGTGATGTCACCGCCGCGCTTGATCAAGCGGCGGCCAACGTGAAAGTAGCGCAAGCCAATTTGGAGCAGGGGATGGCGGAATTTCGGGACGCCGAAGCTGCTTTTCAGCGCTCCAAGGAGCTCTTGGAGAAAAAATTCATCTCCCCGGCTTCGCACGATACCGCCGTGGCTCGCTACAACAAAGCCAAAGCCGCGATCAGCGGTTATCGGGCCGCCATTGTAGCTGCGCAAGCAGGTCGGCGCGCCGCTGAAGTAAATCTCGAGCAAACATTGATTCGCGCGCCTTTTGATGGCGTCATTCTTACCAAAAGCGCTAATGTCGGCGACAACGTGACGCCGTTTTCATCCGCTGCCGACACCAAGGGCGCGGTGGTGAACATGGCCGATATGGATACCTTGGAAGTGGAGGCGGACGTATCCGAATCCAGCTTGTCTAAAATCCAGGTAGATCAAGCGTGCGAAATCCAGTTGGAAGCGTTTCCTGATGTGCGCCTCGCGGGCGTCGTCTCACGCATGGTGCCGACGGTTGATCGAACCAAGGCGACGCTATTGGTGAAAGTGAAATTCGAGGAGCGTGATCCTCGTGTGTTGCCGGACATGAGCGCCAAGGTCGCCTTTCTGTCGCGGCCAGTGCCTGCGGAGGAACGAAGTCCTGTGACCGCTGTGCAACCTGCTGCTATTGTCGAACGGGACGGTAAAAAAATCGCTTTCCTGGTCAAGGCCGACAAGGCCGACAAGGTTCAAGTCACCACCGGGAAAAGTATAGGCGAGTTGATCGCTGTCAGTGGCGTTGCGCCCGGCGACAAACTTGTGCTGAATCCTTCCGAAAAAGTTACCGATGGCGGCGCCGTCAACGTTGGAAAGCGCTGATAAAAGCCCCCTAGTGGAGATTCGGCGCCTGGCGAAATCCTACCGCCGAGGCGGGCAAATCGTGCCCGTGCTGACCGACATTACCCTGACGATTCACCAAGGCGACTTCATTGCCTTGATGGGGCCCTCCGGTTCGGGCAAGAGCACGTTGCTAAACCTCATTGCCGGAATCGATAAACCCGACGACGGTGAGCTTATCGTCGCCGGCGTGGACATCGTTGCGCTCTCCGAAGCAGATCTTGCCGATTGGCGCGCCGCCAATGTCGGCTTTATATTCCAGTTCTACAATCTGATGCCGGTGCTGACCGCGTTTGAGAACGTGGAATTGCCGCTGATGTTAACCAACCTTTCCCGAAGCGAGCGACGCGAGCGTGTGGCGCTGACCTTGGACATGGTTTCGCTTTCCGATCGCATGGATCATTACCCGAACGAACTTTCCGGGGGGCAGCAACAGCGCGTCGCTATTGCTCGCGCAATTGTTACCGACCCGACGCTGATCGTGGCGGACGAGCCGACCGGTGACTTGGATCGCAACTCGGCGGCGGAAGTTCTAGGTCTGTTGAATCGTCTCAATGAAGAATTGGGCAAGACGATTGTGATGGTTACGCATGACGCGAATGCGGCGGCGAGAGCGAGGGCAGTGGTGCATCTGGAAAAGGGCGAGCTTATTGAAGGATGAATGGGAATAACGATGTCGTATTGGTCGCCAACGCCTCGTAGGGGCGAGCTTGCTCGCGATTGTCAGCGTGGCCACGGACGCAATCGCGAGCAAACTCGCTCCTACGGGTCTTCGTCTTTAGGTCTGCCTTGTATATCCTAAACTTCATTCTTAAAAACGCGCTTCGTCACAAGCTGCGCACCGGCCTCACGGTGCTGGGGCTGGTCGTGGCGACACTTTCCTTTGGCCTGCTGCAAACAGTGGTTGACGCCTGGTACGCCGGAGCGAACGCCGCATCCAACACTCGCTTGGTT
>DATLHW010000448.1:0-8416 GCA_035539675.1 Burkholderiales bacterium
CGAAGGACTGAAAGGCTACCTGGAGGAGTTGAGCGAAGGCGCTCAGCCGGTGGCGTCGATCTTCGTCGGCGAAAGCTATATGGGCAAGCCCACCAACGGTGAAACGTTCGCCGAGGGCGAGGGCGCGGCGTGGGCCTTCGCGTGGTTTGAGGAGGGCAGCGGGCAAGGGGAGAGCTATGTGAATTTGATCCCCACCGCCGCCGGCGGGACGCATGAAGCGGGTTTACGCTCCGGTCTATTCGAAGCGGTGAAGTCTTTCGTGGATCACCATGGGCTGCTGCCGCGCGGCGTGCGCCTGCAAACGGAGGATGTGGCGGCGAAGCTGCACTATGTGCTCTCGGCGCGTATTCTCGATCCCCAGTTTCAAGGTCAGACCAAGGAAAAACTCACCAGCCGCGATGCGCTGAAGTTGTTATCGCTGGCGGTGAAGGACCCGTTCGAGGTCTGGCTCAATAACCATGTTGAATTTGGCAAACGCATCGCGGAATTGGCTATTTCGCAAGCCCAGACACGGATGCGATCTTCGCAGAAGGTTGAAAAGAAAAAAGGCAGCGGCGTGGCCGTGTTGCCGGGCAAGCTGACCGACTGCGAGGCCGATGATGTCGCCCGACGCGAGATTTTCCTGGTCGAGGGCGATTCGGCGGGCGGGTCGGCGAAACTGGCGCGCGATAAGCACCATCAGGCGATTCTGCCATTGCGCGGCAAGGTGCTGAACACATTCGAGGTGGATCGCGACAGGTTGTTCGCCAATAACGAAGTTCACGATATCGCCGTCGCTGTCGGCGTGGACCCGCATGGCGCGACGGATAGCCCGGATCTCTCAGGCTTGCGCTATGGGAAAATCATCATCATGTCCGATGCGGACGTGGACGGTAGCCACATCAAGGTGCTGCTCCTGACGCTGTTTTTCAAACACTTTCCCAAGCTGATCGAACATAGCCACATCTGCGTCGCCAGTCCGCCGCTATATCGCGTCGATGTGCCGCCGCAAGGCAAACGGCCGGCGCGCAAGCTTTACGCGTTGGACGATGAGGAATTGGCGGTGATCGAAGACCGATTGACCAAGGAGGGCGTGAAACAAGGCGCATGGTCCGTCGGTCGATTCAAGGGTTTGGGCGAAATGAACCCCGAGCAATTGTGGGAAACGACGATGAATCCAGAGACTCGTCGCGTGCTGCCGGTTCGCGTGGAGCGGCAAGAGCTGGCGGCGGCGATGCAGGTCTTCGGCAAGCTGATGGGTAAGGGCGAAGCGGCGAGCCGGCGGGATTGGATGGAGCGGCATGGGAATGAGGTCGAGGTTGATATTTGATCTTGGCGTATTTAAAACGAAAGCCCCTCTCCCGCAGGCGGGAGAGGGGTTGGGGTGAGGGTGTTGGCATAGGCAGAGACGCTAACTTTGCGATTGAACTTTAACGACGCGAAAGCTTTTTTTTGACCATCACTATCCTAACAAACGCCCTCACCCCCAACCCCTCTCTCGCCTACGGGAGAGGGGCTTAAGGAAGATTTCCAATGGCTAAAATTAGTAAAAGCGATAAAACAACTAAGACGACGAAATCCGCCAAGGCAGCTCCTGCAAAAGGCGCGCGTGCGGCTGATGATGCGGATACCCTGACGCTAGATCTATTCGACTCCGTCGCGGAGCCGGCGATCGCCACCGACGCCAAGCTTCCACCGGCGCCGCCCAGCGGCGGTGGCGGCGGAAGTACGGGCGCTGGCGACGAATTCCTCCACCTCGCGAACTTCGCCGAGCGCAGCTATCTCGAATACGCGATGAGCGTGGTGATGGGCCGCGCATTGCCGGATGTCTCCGATGGCCAGAAGCCGGTGCAGCGGCGCATTCTGTTCGCCATGCACGAACTGGGACTCTACCGTCCGGCAAGGCACGTAAAGTCCGCCCGAGTGGTGGGCGATGTGATCGGTAAATATCACCCGCATGGCGATGTGGCGGCGTACGACGCTTTGGTGCGTCAAGCGCAGGATTTCACCTTACGTTATCCATTAGTCGATGGGCAGGGTAACTTCGGCTCCCGCGACGGCGATGGCGCGGCGGCGATGCGTTACACCGAATGCCGACTGACGCCGATCGCTGATCTGCTGCTTTCGGAAATCGATCGCGATACGGTCGATTTCGGACCCAACTACGATGGCTCGTTCAAGGAACCCAAACTGCTGCCCGCGCGCTTGCCGATGGTATTGCTGAACGGCGCATCGGGCATCGGTGTGGGCATGGCGACCGACATTCCCTCGCATAATATGCGCGAGGTAGCGCGCGCCGCAGTGGCGACGATTCGCAATTCGAGTATCACCGTCGCGGAATTGATGAAGTTCATTCCTGGCCCCGATCTCCCCGGCGGCGGCCAAATCATTTCCAATCCCGACGATATCCTGATGGCCTATGTCACCGGCCGTGGCACGCTTCGCACCCGCGCCCGTTGGAAGATTGAGGATCTCGCCCGGGGACAATGGCGTGTCGTGATCACCGAGCTGCCACCCGGCGTTTCCACTCGGGATGTGTTGGAAGACATCGAAAAGGCGACCAATCCGAAACCCAAGGAGGGCAAGAAGACCCCGTCGCAGGACCTGCTCAATCTGAAGACGCTGATTTTGTCCGTGCTGGATACGGTGCGCGACGAGTCGGACAAGGATTCGCCGGTTCGCATTGTGTTGGAGCCAAAATCCAGCCGACAGGATCAACAGGAATTCATCAATCTCCTGCTCGCCAATACGCGCCTTGAATCGTCGTTGTCAATCAATCTCGTCATGTTGGGACGCGATGGACGGCCGCGACAGAAAAATCTCAAGCAAATTGTTGAAGAGTGGGTTGCCTTCCGCTTTCAGACCGTCACCCGGCGGACTCAGCATCGGTTGAACGAGGTCGATCATCGGATTCATATCCTGGAGGGTAGACAGCTCGCCTTGCTGTCGATCGATGAAGTCATCCGCGTGATTCGTGAAGCCGATGATCCGAAGAAGGATCTGATGGCGACATTCGGCCTCAGCGAGATACAAGCGGAAGACATCCTTGAAATTCGCTTGCGTCAGTTGGCGCGTCTTGAGGCCATCAAGATCGAGAAGGAATTGAAAGCGCTCACGTCGGAGCGCAAGGGTTTGAAGCGTATTTTGGGCGACCGCAACGTATTGTCCGATTTGATCGTGTCGGAGATCGAGGAAGACGCCGAGAAGTACGGCGACAATAGACGAACCTTGATCGAGGCGGTGGAGCCGGTCGCGATCACCCAGTCCGTTCCCGACGAGCCGGTCACGATCACGCTATCGCGCAACGGCTGGATTCGCTCCCGCCAAGGCCACGGCCTCGACGCCACACAATTCGCTTACAAAGCCGGCGACAGCGCCTTCGCGGTGATGGAGACGCGCACTGTGCAGCCGGTGATCGTGCTGGATACGAAAGGACGCGCCTATACGATTCGCGCATCCGATATTCCGGGCGGTCGCGGCGATGGCGTGCCGATCACCACGCTGATCGAGCTTCAGGCCGGCGCACAGGTGGCGCAAGCTGTTTCGACCGTGCCGGAGCAGAAGTATCTGGTCGCGGGCAGCGGTGGTTACGGCTTTATCGCCTCCGTGCAAGACATGTCGTCACGTTTGAAGGCAGGTAAGGCGTTCATGACCTTGGATGAAGACGACTCGCCCATTGCGATGGCGCCTTTATCGCCCGGTCTCGATCATGTCGCGGCGCTTTCCGCCAAAGGGAAATTGCTGGTTTTCCGGCTTGATGAACTGAAAGAAATGCCGCGCGGACGCGGCGTGATCATCATGGCTCTGGATAAGGGGGAAAAGCTTATCTCGGTCGGACTAACCAGCCGAAGCAAAGTCGTCATCGCTGGCGTGAGCCGTAGTGGAAAGGAAACGCTTCTTGAGATCACAGGCGCCGACCTCACCAAGCACCGCCTGCAACGCGCACGTAAGGGATATGCGCTTGCGTGCAAGATGAAACCGACCCGCATCGTCGGCTGAAACAAATTCACCTCAACGCGCCGCCATCCGTGTTGAGGTGAGTTCTGCTTCAGAGCAAACGCCGAACGTTGCATGAACCGCCAAACAAAGTTACCAACAGATCCTGTGGATATCTGTGTAGATAACGTTTGAGTTAGTTGCCTAAAGTGTTGTTCGCATTGATAAGGTGGTAACGAACACAAACCGTAGGCAGTTGTTTTTACTTTTCGACGAAGGCGCGTTCTATCACGTAGTCGCCGGGTTGACCGATGTGAGGAGAGATCTTGAATCCTCTCGCATCCAATAACGCACAGGTGTCTTTCAACATGCTGGGACTACCGCAAATCATCGCGCGGTCATTGGCCGGATCGAGTTGCGGCAATCCGATGTCCGCGGATAGTCTGCCGCTTTCGATCAAGTCGGTAAGGCGTCCCTTGTTGCGGAATTCCTCGCGGGTCACCGTCGGGTAATAAATCAATTTTTCCTGGATGAGTTCGCCAAAGTATTCGTTCTTCGGCAATTCACTCGAAATGTAATCCGCATAAGCCAATTCGCTTACATAGCGGACGCCATGAATGAGCACAACCTTCTCGAAACGTTCGTAGGTTTCCGGGTCCTTGATAATGGACAGGAAGGGCGCGAGGCCTGTGCCAGTGCCGAGCAGGTAAAGGTTTTTACCAGGCAGCAGATCGTGCAGCACCAGGGTGCCCACGGGCTTCCGACTGACGATGAGAGGATCTCCGACCTTCAAGTGTTGCAGCCGGGAGGTCAGGGGCCCGTTCTGAACCTTGATGCTAAAGAATTCGAGATGCTCTTCGTAATTCGCGCTGACGATGCTGTAGGCGCGCATCAAGGGACGTCCTTCAACTTCAAGGCCGATCATGACGAAATGACCATTGTGGAATCGAAGTCCGGGGTCGCGGGTTGTTTTGAAACTAAAGAGGGTGTCGTTCCAGTGATGTACATCGAGAACGCGCTCTGTAACAAATGCAGTCATAAGCCTAATCGATTGAACTTATTGTGAAAAATGGCCTTATTATACCGGGGGATCGGGTTCCTTGTCCCGCGTTTTTTCAACTCGGCGCTCGGACAACGCCTCGGATGGGCGCGCAGCGTAAGAAGGCCATGGTCAACGTTACCGGTCCGACGCGAATTCGTACCTGTCGAGAGTGACTCCAATATGGTTAGCGAAGAGCAATTTGATTTGCCTAGGCACCATTGCGCGGAAGACCGGTTCGATGGATTCCGCTTGGCAGATGGGGCATCGATTATCGTGAGTGCCCGGGATGTGTCGTCCAGCTGCATCGAGCAGCGGGCTGTTGTAACGGGTGTTGTTGCAAGTAACGCAGATACGATGGGTTCCCTTGGCGCAACTAAGTCGGATCAGGTCCTTGACCGCTCCACATAGACAGCAATTCATTTTCTACTCCATTCTGGTGCTATTTCCCCCTACGTTGGTGACTTGCGCACTGTTACTGACCTGTTGTTGAACTGTTTGTAAACGACTTAATTATCGTCTCGAAAGACGACGTTTTATGAAGGTCAGAACGTTGCGCGAAAAAAATAAGCAAATGCAAATACCTAAACGACATTCTCACTTTCCGTCGAGCGCTTTCAATCATCTTAAAGATCGTCTGATGAATAATCGGTGCTTCGACTCCCGGTAACTTAGCAAGTTACACGCCAGGGAAAACGGGACTCCTCATCCATTATTTGATACGTCTGCGCGCCGCTTCCGCGTTCACGATTAATTTGTAAATTAAATGGAGTCGTTTCTAATGTGAATGCATGAGGAAAAGCGTTTTGTCTCTGAGAGCGTGTTTTAAAAGTCCCTGCGCGGCCAATCTCGGGCCTGCGATGCTCAACGTACTATTCGTACGCCTGCGCTTCTCGCCCCGACCTTGACTCGCCCAGGAACTTTTAAAACACGCTCTGAGATGCGCTAACTAAGGTGATTACTTCTGGATAATTAAGCGATCGATAAGGCCAATAATTATTTTGACCGAAGCGCTTCGCGAAAGTTGTGACGTTCCTGCCATCCCCGTCGTTCGTCGGTTCCCTGCGCATATTCATGACTTTGCTCTAGGCTCTGCGCTTGAAATACTTCAAGCATGCGTCGCAAATGGCTTTGATGCGGCAACATTACGCCGTAAAACAGCACCGACTCATCGCGCTGAATAAGAATCGTGGGGAAATTCTCGACTTCAAAATCTCCCGCCCAGGACGCGTTATCCTCGACATCCACCCAAACGAAGGCGATGTCGGGAAATTCGCTTTGGAGCACTTCAAACGCAGGCTGATACTCGCGACAGGCGCCGCACCATTCCGCGCAGAAACATACCGCGATGAATTCCTGAGCGGGAATGGTGAGGGATTCGTTGGGATCTAGCTTAAGCATTACTTACCCAAGAGGCCGCCACGAATTCTTACGCCATTAAAGGTTTATAGCGAATCCGCTTCGGCTTTGCCCCTTCCTCGCCCAGCCGCTTACGCTTGTCAGCCTCGTACTCCTGGTAGTTTCCGTTGAAGAACACTGCCTGCGAGTCGCCTTCAAAAGCGAGGATGTGCGTTGCGATTCGGTCAAGGAACCAGCGATCGTGGGAGATGACCAGCACGCAACCAGCGAATTCAAGCAGCGCATCTTCAAGCGCGCGCAGGGTTTCCACGTCTAGGTCATTGGACGGTTCGTCCAATAGCAAAACGTTGCCGCCGGCGATCAAGGTCTTCGCCAAATGCAGGCGGCCGCGCTCACCGCCGGACAGGCTGCCGACGACCTTTTGTTGATCAGAGCCTTTGAAATTGAATCGGCCAATGTAAGCGCGCGATGGCGTTTCGTATCTGCCGACGGTAAGAATATCCGACCCGCCGGAGATCTCTTCCCAGACCGTTTTGTTGGACGTTAATTCGTCACGGGACTGATCCACATGAGCGATCTTGACCGTTGATCCAATGACAATCTCGCCTTTTTCGGGCGTTTCCTTGCCGGTGATCATGCGGAAGAGGGTGGACTTGCCGGCGCCGTTCGGGCCGATGACGCCCACAATCGCGCCGGGTGGAATTTGAAAGCTCAGATCGTCGATGAGCAAGCGGTCGCCATAGCCTTTGCTGACGCCCTTGAACTCGATGACGCTATCGCCCAGCCGCTCCGCCACGGGGATGAAGATCTCCTGCGTCTCATTGCGCTTCTGATATTCCTGCGAACTGAGTTCGTCGAAGCGGGCCAAGCGCGCCTTGCTTTTGGCTTGCCGGCCTTTGGGATTCTGACGCACCCATTCGAGTTCCTTCTTGATGGCTTTTTGGCGAGCCGACTCGGAGGACTCTTCCTGTTTCAAGCGAGTTTCTTTTTGATCCAGCCATGAACTGTAGTTGCCCTTCCAAGGAATGCCATGGCCGCGATCCAACTCAAGTATCCACTCGGCGGCGTTGTCGAGGAAGTAACGGTCATGCGTCACGGCGACAACGGTGCCGGGGAAACGGGTTAGAAACTGCTCCAGCCAATCCACGCTCTCGGCATCCAAGTGGTTGGTCGGCTCGTCCAGTAGCAGCATGTCAGGCTTGGAAAGCAGCAAGCGGCACAGAGCGACTCGGCGTTTTTCACCACCGGAGAGATGACTGATGGTCGCGTCCCAAGGCGGCAAGCGCAACGCGTCGGCGGCGATTTCGAGTTGCTGCTCGGCGTTGTGGCCGTCGCCCGCGTTGATAATTGCTTCCAGGCGAGCTTGTTCGTTGGCCAGCGCGTCGAAGTCGGCGTCGGGTTCGGCGTAGGCCGCATAGACTTCATCGAGTTTTTTGCGGGCGTTGAATATGTCGCCCAAACCTTGCTCCACCGCCTCGCGGACCGTTTGATTGGGATCCAATTGAGGCTCTTGCGGGAGGTAGCCGATGTTCAAGTTCGGCATTGGAATCGCTTCGCCTTCGATCTCCTTATCCACGCCCGCCATGATTTTGAGCACTGTGGATTTTCCCGAACCGTTAAGGCCCAACACGCCGATCTTGGCGCCCGGGAAAAAACTTAAGGAGATATCTTTCAGAATTTGGCGCTTGGGCGGCACGATCTTGCCCACGCGGTTCATCGTGAATACGTATTGAGCCATGGCGGTTTGCGGAAGAGGGGAAGTTTAAGAGGGGGGGATTTTAACCCGGATACTTCTATCAAAGACAGGGATTGGCATGCGCTTATGAAACCATGCCGTCAAATGACATGCTTGGCGTCTCATAACGAAAATCGCTATTAATCACCCATGTATTGTCCTGATTGGACTTATCGAGCAGCATCCATCCCCGTACTGAATTGACCAGGAAAATAGCTTGGGCGCGGAGCATTTCGTCAATGGAAATATCTTTTTCCTTCACAACGCCTTGCTCAAGAAGATGTCTTCGGAAGATTCCCGGAAGCAGGCCTTGGCGGATGGGCGGCGTAAAGAATCCATCCTTCCGAGCGATCACGATATTGGCGATG
>DATLHW010000449.1:0-4379 GCA_035539675.1 Burkholderiales bacterium
GAACGGGGCGAGCGACCTCGCCGTGTTTGCCCTTGGCGTCAAAAAACCAGTTGCCCACCTTGCGGAATCGCTTCAACTAAAAACAACTGTCGGCGATTAGCGGCATCGGCCTCTTAACTTTTGCATGAGCATTTAGAAAATACCGAGCTGATAATTTGATCCGCGATGGAAGTCGAGGTTTTGCCGCGCTGGGCGACATCGAGGAACACGCGGTGGGAATGGATGCGATGCGGGTCGCCGCCTTCAAGGCTGGTGGCGTCGATGAAGGCGACGCCGGTGGGTTCGCCCGCATGCGACAGCAGGAACGCGCACAGCGCCGTCAGAGCGGAGCCGATCCGCTCCACGAAGCGAAGCGCTGTAGGACGGCAAGCCGGGAAAATCGGCGCGATAGTAGCGAAGGCGAAACAGGCAGAAGCGCTTGAAGGTCCGAAAATGCGAAAAGTGAACGAGCACGAGGATGGTCATCACTTCGCTGACGCAAAGACCGCACGGCCGATGGCGTTTGCGTTCGGGATTGACCAGCAGCTTCTGGTTTTCCGTCGCGCTCGTAAAGTCGTCCTGTTAGCAAAAGAGCTTGGTTCGATCAATGGAGGGGCTCATGTTTTGCTTCCTTATCCAAGTATGGCGATACTCCAGTAAGGACAAAAATCGCATCCCTCCATTCCCTTTGCTTACGTCGAACTCGCGTTATTCATTGCCTGCATCGATGGATTGAAAGGCTTTCCGGACGCCATTGAGGCGGTCTATCCGAAAGCCGCCGTCCAGCTATGCATCGTTCACATGGCGCCCAACAGCCTGAATTTCGTGTCCTGGAACGCGCAGAAGGAAGTGGCCGCGACCGCCGACGAGGCTGAATGCATGCTCACCCAGTTCGAGACCAAGTAGGACAAGGACTACCCGTCGATCGGCCTGTCCTGGCGGCGCCATTGGGCGCGCATCACGCCATTCTTCGACTACCCACCGGAAATCCGCAAGGTCATTTACACCCCCAACACCATCGAATCGATTAACATGAGCCTGCGAAAAATCATCAAAACCCGCAGTTCATTTCCCACTGACGACGCCGTCAGCAAGCTGTTTTATCTGGCGCTCAACAACATCAGCAAGAAATGGACGATGCCGCAGCGGGACAGGAAAGCAGCGCTCAACCGCTTCACCACCCAGTTTGAAGAACGCATGGCGCTCGCTTAAACGAAACCCGCTTACACAAAATCTAGAACACCCTCCTTTTAACGCATTAACGCAAATTGACTTTCCCTTGATGTAAATTTCATGTGAACACATGAGCCAAACAGGCTACCGGCGAATTCTCGCACCGCTTATTCCATTTACAATTTCCTTGGACGCCTTGTCGGCGTCGCTTTGCCGTACTATTTGCACTATCTGCGCTCGCTTTCGCGTTTACGACTAATTTGGAAAACGAATTACAATCCCGGACCTCATGCGTGTCTCTTTATTCATCCTAGCCGCCTTTTTATCGCTCTCCTCAATGCCCATAATCGCCGCGTCCCAAGTTAGCCTGACCGATCTCCCAAAAATCCAATTTCAAAAATATAAATTAGCGAATGGACTGGAAGTCATTCTTGTCGAAGACCATCGCCTTCCCTTAGTCGCCGTCGATATGTCTTACCACGTGGGCGCCGCCAATGAAACGCCTGGGCTGACCGGCTTCGCGCATCTGTTCGAACATATGATGTTCGCGGGAAGCAAATACGTGCCGCGGGGATTAGCGGATAGTTTGCTCGAGGCGGCTGGCGGGGAGCCATCCAATGGAGCAACCTCGTTCGACAGAACAGCGTATTTCGAAACTGTCCCGTCACACCAATTGGAGTTGAATCTCTGGCTGCACGCCGACCGAATGGGCTACCTGCTCGACGTGTTGGATCAAACCGCCCTGTCGAACCAACAGGATGTGGTGCGCAACGAACGCCGCGAGAACATCGAGAATGAACCATATGGCATTGTCGATGAGGCGCTTTGGAAACACTTATTTCCAAAAGAGCACCCTTATCACGGCGTCATCATGGGCTCCCACGCTGATATCCAGGGTGCGACGCTTGGAGACATCAAGAATTTCTTCAAACTTTACTATCGCCCCAACAATGCAACGCTCGCTATCGTCGGCGATTTCGAGATAGACGATGCGAAGCTGTTGGTGGAAAAGTATTTCGGCAGCCTGCAACGCGGACCGGATGTCGCGCCTCCGATTGTGACCACGCCACGGGTCTCCACGGAGAAACGAGTTGTCGTTCAGGATAGCGTTGAGTTGCCACGAGTCATCATGGGCTGGCACACGCCGAAGGTCTTTACGCCGGGCGACGCCGAGCTTTCACTGGCGGGGCAAATTTTAGGCGGAGGCAAATCAAGCCGCCTGTACCGCACGCTTGTATATGAAAAACAGATCGCCCAGCATGTCTCCGCTTATCAGTATTCATTGGGACTGGGATCGGTTTTCTTCGTGGACGTCACTGCGCGACCGGGACATACGGCGACCGAAATCGAAGCGGCGATTGATCAGGAATTGGATCGATTGCGGAGTTCGACTGTCACCGCCCACGAACTTACGCGAGCGATCAACACGCTCGAAGCGGAACTCATCACCAATCTTGAGACGTTCGGCGATACCGCCGAAATGGCGAACCAGTTCAACCACTACACCGGCGATCCGAATTACTTCATTGAGGAAATAAACAAGTACCGCCAAGTCACGCCGCCGCAAATTCAACAGACGGTTAATCAGTTTCTGAATAGAAACGCTCGCGTCGTCGTGCATGGCGTTCCCGGCAAGCCGGATCTGAGCGCGGACACTCCTGCACCCGAGTCGCCAGTAACCGTATCCGGCGAAGGCGCTGAATCGATCAATGCGGCTGAACCATGGCGCAAGAAAACGCCAAAGTCCGGCAAACGAAAGCCGTTGGATCTGCCCCAAGCGACATCATTTAAGCTGGAGAACGGGCTAACCATCATTCACCATTACAGGCCGAATCTACCGTTAGTCTCTGCCTACCTCACCTTCAAGTCCGGCAGTGACGCGAACCCTGTGGACAAGCCCGGCTTGGCGAGTTTGACCGCAGCGCTCCTCGACGAAGGCACGAAGACGCGAAGCGCACTGCAAATCGCCGACGAAGTCGCCACACTGGGAGCTTCCCTTTCCATCTATGCATTGCCGGATGAAAGCTCGATCGAGCTTTTTTCCTTGAAGAAAAACTTCGCCAAAGTTGCTGAGATCCTGGCCGACATAGCCCTAAATCCCAGCTTTCCAGTCGAGGAAATAGAACGACAACGCGCGAGCCGATTGGCTGAATTGGCGCAGACCCGGGACAATGCCGAGGCGCTGGCGGAAATCGCCAGCGTCGCGACGCTTTATGGTTTTTCCCATCCCTACGGATACCCGGTCGTTGGCACGGAAGCCTCGCTTAAATCCACCTCAAGGGAAGACCTCGTTGATTTTTGGCGAACCCATTTCGTTCCCAATAACGCCGCGCTGGTCGTAAGTGGCGACATCACGTCTGACGAGTTGGCGGCGCTCGCGCAATCACTCTTCGGCGAATGGAAAGGCGCCGCCATCAAGGCAAAGCGTGTAGCCAAACCAGAACCCACCGCCGCCCACCTGATTCTCGTGGACAAGCCAGACGCCTCCCAAACCGAATTACGCGTCATCACTATGGGCCCCAATCGCAATACACCGGATTACGCAGCGCTGGAAGTTGCAAACGCCGCGCTGGGAGGATTATTCACCAGCCGCATTAACATGAGCCTGCGGGAAGAAAAGGGGTATACCTACGGAGCCCACTCGACCTTCCGCTATCGACGCACGCCCGGACCATTCGAGATACAAACCGCCGTGAGCGTCGAAAATACCGCTGCGGCGGTGAAGGAGATTCTCGCTGAGATCCGCGGCCTTCATAAAAAACCAATTGCCAGGGTAGAGCTGCGAAAGGCGCGAGACTCGCAATTACTCTCGCTTCCTGGAGAGTTCGAAACTGGGCGAGAAATTGTTCATAGCTTGGCGAATACGTTTCTTTATGACTTGGGGCTCGATTACTACCAGCGGCTGCCGACCATGTTCCGTGGCGTCAATGAAAGCGCTATCGCCAATATGGTGGAAAAATACTTGCGACCTGAAACGATAATTGTGGTGGCCGTTGGAGATCGGCAAAAGATTGAGCCTGCGTTGATGAAGCTCAAGTTGAAACCCGTTGAATATCGGGATTTGGAAGGAAGGATTATTTCTCCTCACTAAATCTGAAGTGCGAAAAGCGAGCGCACGCCTTCCGCCCACTACTCCCTCCCATTTCTGCAATATCCTAACGGGGGTTTCTTGCGACCTTGCAATATCCACTCAAAGCTCGGCGCCAAAATAAATAATTAATTTATAT
>DATLHW010000450.1:0-2690 GCA_035539675.1 Burkholderiales bacterium
CACGCTCCCCATGGCGACTCGAATGGTCCGCGCGATTCGAGATTCATGCTCCCCAACGAGGCCACGGCGCGCCAGAAACGACGAAGCGACTCACGCGCGCCTTCCCGTCCGCCTCGAGCATAACCATCGGCCAACAACACCGCATTCATCGCTCCTGCGCTAGCGCCGCTGATCCCCTCGATCTCGATGCGCGCGTCCTCCAACAACACGTCCAACACGCCCCATGTAAAGGCGCCGAGAGAACCGCCGCCTTGCAGAGCGAGACAAATTCGTCGTTTCTTATTTTGTAAGGTCTGTCCCACGTCGGCCCCTTCTCTAATGAAGGGTGTCGCAAAAGCTTCTGTGCGGCGCCCTCTTGCAATTGGAATGGCTGCCGACAAATAGTACGCCTAGGCGATAAGTGTCGCCACAGGCTTATGACGCCGCCTCCAACGCATAAAGTTACGCCGAAGAACTCGCGGCTCTAATGGATTTCCACGGACTGTGGGAAAGAAAGAAGACTGCGCGCATTGCACACGCCAAACACTGGTGGGTCTGTCGAACTCACCTTAGGGACCCTCGAAAGAATCGCTATCCGGGCCGATCTCGAACCTGCGGTGCTCAATGTACCACTTGTACACCTCCGCTCCTCGGATCGACCTCGGCCCGGATAGCGATTTTTTCGAGGGTCCCTTACTGCGATTCAATTGAAACTACCGCTGCGGACCATCCGATAAAACGATGTTCAACTCCAGCAAATCATAGTTGCCCTGTTTGTCGACATGCATCTTGACCTGCTCGGGGTCGATATCCACGTACTTGGCGATAACAGCCAGCAACTCCTGCCTCAATGCGGGCAAATAATCCGGTCCGCCTCTTCGTCCAGGATTCTCGTGCGCGAGAATAAGTTGCAAGCGCTCTTTAGCGACCGAGGCCGACTTCGGCTTCGAACCGCGCAGATAGTCTATTAACGAATTGATGAGCGCCATGATTATGTCCCAAACAGGCGTTGCAGAATTCCTCGCTTTTCCACTTGGACAAAGCGAATCGGCCGCTCTTCGCCAAGGAACCGAGCGACGACATCACGATAAGCCACGGCCACATCCGTGCTATCCGCATGGATCACCGGACTGCCAGAGTTGGATGCCTGAAGCACTTGTTCGGATTCGGGGATCACCCCGATCAATGGTATGCGAAGGATTTCCTGAACGTCTTCCACCGTCAGCATTTCGCCCAACGCTGCGCGTTTTGGCGAGTAACGGGTAATCAACAAATGCTCCTTGACCGGCTCCAGCCCTTCTTCCGCGCGCTTCGATTTGGCTTGAAGAATTCCTAAAATACGGTCGGAATCGCGCACCGATGAAACCTCTGGATTCGTCACGACGATAGCTTCGTCGGCGAAGTAGAGCGCCATCAACGCGCCTTTTTCGATGCCGGCCGGCGAATCGCAAACGACGTAATCGAAAGTTTCCTTCAACTCATTAAGAATTCGGCCGACGCCTTCCTTGTTCAGCGCATCCTTGTCGCGCGTCTGCGAAGCAGGAAGCACGTAGAGATTCTCCACGCGCTTATCCTTGATCAACGCCTGACCCAGCGTCGCTTCGCCATTGAGAACATTGACGAAGTCATAAACCACTCGACGCTCGCAACCCATGATCAAATCAAGGTTCCGCAAACCAACGTCGAAATCGAGCACGGCAGTCTTGTGCCCGCGCATAGCCAGCCCACTGGCGAAACTGGCGCTGGTGGTGGTCTTTCCGACCCCGCCTTTGCCAGATGTAATTACTACGACTTTTGCCACTTTACGCTCCCCATCGCTTCATTCGAAGAGTACCGCCACTAAGAAACTTGTGAATAATCCGGCTTGCTCGCCATGGTTATTCAGAGGTTCCCTAAAGCGGCTTGATAACAACACGTTCGCCGTCCAAATAAATCTGCGCCGGCTTGCCCTGCACATCGAGGTCATTCTCCAGCACGCGAAAGCAACCGGCGATGGAGACCAGTTCCGCCTCCATGCACTTGGTGAAAATGCGCGCCTTCCGATCTCCCGTAACGCCCGCCAATGCGCGCCCGCGCAATGGCCCATAAACATGAATGCTGCCGGCGGCGAGCACTTCGGCGCCAGCGTTCACGCCCGCAAGCAATGTGAGATCGCCCTTGGAAAACACGCGTTGGCCTGTACGCACCGGCGTATCGATGATATGAGTCGCCGGCGCTTGCTCCTTCGGCGCCGCTTCCGGCTCCTTGGGTGGCGCGGCGTTCGGACGACGCTTCACCGACGAGCCGCCCTCGAGAATAGGAATATCCGAAGCGCGCGCGGCGGTCTTCTGCGCCTCGCTGCCATTGCAAATGCCAACCGGCGTCAGTTTGAGCCGATACATCATCGTGAACAACGCGGGGAAATCCAGCGTGACATCGGCTCCCGACACATCATGCAAATCCACCACCACGGGTTCGCCGACAACGTCCGGCAACTTGGTGAGATCCATCGTGAGCTGTTGCTCGATGGCTGGCACGTCCGTTTGCTTAAGACACATGGTCAGCACGCTGAACGTGAACCCCTTAAGCTCATAAGCTTTGGGAGACGTGGCGGCCGAACCCGATTCACCGGAACGGGAATCTAGCGATAGGGAAGGGTACTGCTGGTGGCTCATCGGCGAGTTTGATGCGGACGGATTGAGGCGGAACTACAAACGAGCAAGAGAATACAC
>DATLHW010000451.1:0-5615 GCA_035539675.1 Burkholderiales bacterium
GGAAGCGCTTCGCGGTAACTCGCTTCAGCGAGCTTATAGTCCTCCAGCCACGCAGCCGACCGTGCGACGCCCAGCAATGCTGCAAATCGAGTTTCTTTATCACTATCGCCCGCTAAGGCAAGCGCCTCTCGATAAAAGCGAAGCGCATCGCGCGGATTATCCGCAATCAGCGCCGCACGGCCGGCTTTGATTGCTGTGGCGGCATCCGATGCCGCAGCAGGAAATATCGCAATCGCTGTCACCAGCGTTGAAATAATCGCCTGTGCGAGCAGGCGTCGGTGGGTCATTTTGTTCCCCAGGTTTTGCGCAATCGCGCGAACTCCGCGAAATAACCTGCGACTGAAGGGGCAGCCATTAGAAGCTGAGCAAAGAGTACATAAATGAGAAATCCCCCTATATTGCGTCGCACGCGTAAATGTTGATTGTTGAATACTTTCCGCTGCACAAAGAACATAAGGAGGTTATTTAATATCGCTAGCGGCAATACGGCAAGCGTCATGGGGCCTGCGATCCAAAAATAACCGAAACAAGCCGCGATCACGCCGGGCAAGAAACAGAGTAGGAAAACCGCATCTAACAACGGATAAAACAAGTTCAAGAAAAAGAACGGCCAATTGAGTCTCGGCCTGACGAGAACCTGCGGGTGATGCTTGAATGCCTCAATCAATCCTCGCGCCCAACGTCGCCGCTGATGATAGAACTGGCGCCATGACTCCGGCACATTGGTGAAAACCACCGCGTCTTCAGCGTAACCGATCCGGTAGTCCTTTTTAAGCATGGCCCAGGACATGACGATGTCTTCGCCGACCACTTCGGGCCAACCGCCAACTTCTTCCAATGCCGCCTTGGTGTAGAGAGAGAAAGCGCCCTGGGCGACTAAGGTGCCTTGATACAGACTCTGCGTCCGCTTGACGACAGCGATTCCATGGAAATAGTCCCACTCTTGAATCTTGGTCAGAAGGTTCTTACGCGAATTACGTACAAAAACGGCTCCCGCAACCGCAACCGTCCCAGCAGGGTCTGATAAATAGCGAGAAACGATGTTTTCAAGGGCGCTCTCGTACAAATAGGTATCCGCATCGATCGTGATAATCAGATCACATGAAGCAACCCGCAGTCCGGCATTCAACGCACGCGCTTTGCCGCCATTTTTTTCCATTGGCAGCACTCGTAGATTATCGAAGCCGAGCGATTTCGCTATTGCGACCGTTCTATCCTTCGATCCGTCATCGAGAAGAATTACTTCCAGATAGCCCGGATAGTTCTGCTTCATGATCGACTGAATCGTGGCGGCGATGTTGTCCTCCTCGTTATAAGCGGCAATCAGCACGGTCACAGGCGGAAATTTTAAAACAGCCCGTCGTGAAGGACGACGATCAAGCGCTAAGCTAAACAGGATAAAGGCGAACGCATAACCGGGAATGATGGCGATGCCCAAGACGACAACGAACGCTAGGGCATAGGGCACGTGTTGTGCAAGGTCATTAATCCATGGCAACGCCAAGTACCAGCTAAAGGCCATCCAGCCGATTGCTAAAGCTTGGGCCAGAAACAGTTTTGCCTTAACGGAAATGTAGAAGCGGCTTTTCTGCTTCTGGATGATTTTTGGTAACTCTGAGAGATCCATCGTTTTTATTTGCTGGCCAGGCTTTAGAAACGCCCGCCACGCCATGAGTTGATGAGGCTCTGAGTGTAGGGTGGCTATCTCTTTATTTTTATTGATTAGTTAACAAGGCAGAGAGAGTGATTGAGCAAGGAGTGATTGCTGTCACATAAATGTTGCTCAGGGATAAATCGAGACTTTTCCAGCGCTGGATAACGCAATGCGTGAGGCGATGAGTCAATTGCAGCTTCAAGGAAAAATGCATCGGCCGTCCGCTTGTGGTTGAGGCTCTAAATCCATGCGGAAAAAATACAGCGCAAATAAGGCAGCTCCAGTAATCTTTAGGCTCGCGCCGTAAATTTAATACCAACCCCATAAAATTGGCCGCTGGAAAGGAGTCGCATAGATCTTGGATTCCCGAACTCAGTCCATCGATTCCTCGATTTTTCGCCTGCCCCGCTCCCGTCCAGCGGCGAGCTTCTACTCGCTCATCGCCATCATCGCCGCATGCATATCTCTGGCGGGCTGGTCGGTTCGAAGCCAGGTTCCACTGCTTCACAACCTTGAAGGTCAAGTGGTCGATGCGCAGCTTCGCGCCCGAGGTCCAATTGCGCCAGTGGCGCGGCCCGCCATTTCGATTCTGATGGTGGACGATCGCAGTATCGAGGAGATTGGCAGCCTGCCGATTGATCGCAGCATTCTCGCAGGCGCCGTTGATCGATTGCACGCTGATGGCGCCGCATGGATTGTGTTCGACATGTTGTTCGCCGAGCCTTCGCGACGGGAGCCGGAAGCGGACGAGAGTCTCGCCGCCGCCATTGGGCGAGCGGGGAATGTGGCGTTGCCTTATGCATTAACGGAAAGCCCGGTCGCGGCCGACAAAGCGAAAGCGCCTGACTACCTACTCGGCAGCGCCTACACCCGCTACCGCAATGAAAATCTAAGCTCACTTATCGGCTTGCGCCCGACTTACATCGTCGCGCCGATTCCCTCGTTGGCGCTGCAAGCCAAAGTTTTTGGGCATGTCAGCGTGATGCCCGGAGCGGATGGCGCCGTGCGTTACGACTTGCCTGTGCTGTCGTTCGATGATGAGTTCTTTCCCAGCCTGGCCATGTCGATCGCTGCGCGAGCAATGGGCAGCGAGTGGTCAACTGCCGAGGCGCGCCTGGGCGAGTCCATTCGAATCGGATCGCAAGAAATTCCACTGGACGTCGTTTCCCGCCAATGGGTCAACTACTATGGCCCGGCGAAAACGTTTCCAACCTATTCGCTGGCCGATCTCGTCGCCGGTAGGCTCGCCCCCGGACTATTCAAGGATCGTCTAGTGTTGATTGGCGGGACGGCAATCGGATATAGCGACCGCCATCCTTCGCCGTTCGATCCGGCGCTGCCCGGCGTTGAGCGGCTTGCGACTGTTATCGACAATCTCATCGCTGGCCGTTGGCTGGCGCGTCCCGCATGGGCGGCCCCAATCGAGCTCGCCGGCATGATCGCGTTTCCCTTGCTCGCCACGCTGCTGATCGCACGACTAAGGCCGCTCAAATCGCTTTCGTTGATTTTTCTGAGCGCGCTCGCATTCATCGCGATAACGCAGGGTATTTTCATCGTGCAACGGCTATTCATTTCGATGGCCTTTCCGCTGTTCGCGCTAATACTCGCCAGCGGGCTTGCCTTGGCCTTTCGCGGATGGCTCGACGAACGTTCGCGGCGCAAAGCGGAGGCCCGCCTGCGCGCCAGCGAGCAACGCTATGCGCTCGCGGCGCGCGGGGCCAATGACGGACTGTGGGATTGGGACATTGATCGCCAGGCGTTTTTCTTTTCAGCGCGCGCACGGCAGTTGATGGACATCGGCGAGACGGTTCCCGCCATGTCATTCGATGTTTGGCTCAACCGTTTGGGGCAAGTCGAGCGAGAGCGCTTTCAGCAGGAACTCGACGCACACTTATCGGGGAGTACGCAGCAGTTTCATCACATCATGAGTTACGAGCGGGAGGATGAGCCTCGCTGGTTGCTCGCGCGCGGCGTCGCAGTGCGTGAGAACGGGCGGCCCGTGCGTATGGCGGGCTCGCTCACCGACATCACGGAGCAGAAGCGTCTCGAAAAGCAAATCGCCTTCGACGCCTTGCACGACCGTCTAACGGGGCTTGCCAATCGCGAACTGTTCTCGGATCGTCTTAGCCAATTGCTTGAACTTCATGGACGCGCGGCGGCGCCGGACGTTGGATTGGTTGTTGCCGATATCGATGGCTTTCAAGCCATCAACGAACTGCGTGGCCAGATGGCAGGAAACACGTTGTTGATGGAGGCCGCCAGTCGTCTCGCGAAATTGCAATCGGAAGGATTTGTCGTGGCGCGGATTGGCGCCGATCAGTTCGCGATTGCATTCGTCGGTCCATTCGAGCTCCACATTGCGCAGCGAGTCCACGCACTATTCGCGGCGCCCTTCCCGCTTGGCGACGCAGTTGAAGCAGTGACATCAACCACTGTTCTAGCTCACACAAATCAAGGTCTGGCCTCCACCGACGAGTTACTCAGCGCTGTAACGCTCGCTCTCGCGCACGCCAAGCGAGAGGGGCGAGGATTGGTGCGGAGTTTTGATCCCGCCATACAAGCTCTGGAGAACAGCCGCCGATGGACTGAAGACAACATCGATTTGGCGCTCGCCGCCAGCGATCAGTTCATGCTCTATTACCAACCGTTCGTCCGATTATCTGACCGCGCCCTGATTGGCTTCGAAGCGCTGATCCGTTGGCGCCATCCTGAGCGCGGCATGATCATGCCCGGTGATTTCATTCCTCACGCGGAGCAAAGCGGAAGGATTAACGCCATCGGCCGCTGGAGTCTGTTGGAAGTCGCTCATCAGTTGGTCGAATGGGATCGCATCGGCTTCAAAGGTGAAATCGCGGTGAATCTATCCAGCCGGCAATTTACCGAGAGCGACCTGGAGAGCGAGATGAGCGAGGTGTTAACAATACTCGGCCCCGTATCGCCGAATCGCTACAAACTCGAAGTAACGGAAAGCATGGCGATGGCGAATCCACAGCGCACATCGGATGTGCTGAACAAACTCGCCGCGATGGGATTCAGAATTTCAATCGATGATTTCGGCACCGGCTATTCATCGCTCGCCTATCTGCATCGTTTTCCATTCAACACGCTCAAGATCGACCGCTCCTTTGTCATACGCCTAGGCTCCGGCCGCGAAGCGCAGGAAATTGTCCGCACCATTGTCGAACTGGGCTCCGTGCTCGGTAAGCAGGTGTTGGCCGAAGGAATCGAGGATGAGGCTCAGGCGAGCATGCTGAATTCGCTAGGCGTGCAGGTCGGGCAAGGGTGGTTATTTAGTCGGGCGTTGCCTGTGGATGAGGCGACAAAATTGCTATAGCCTTAGGATCGGGTACGAAATAACTTCCCGATCCTTAGAGCCTATTCGAGATCTTTTCAGGCTTGCGCGAGCGGTTATTTGAGCGCAGGGCATACCCAAAGCAAAGGGCACAAGAGGCGCGACGACGCAGCAGGGTCATTCTCCTGTAAGGAGGAGCAACGCCGCCATGCGCTCAAATAACCACTCGCCCTTCGGGTTGAGGATAAAAAAGCGCGATTGCGTCAGTAAAACAAAAAGCCCTAGCGTTCGCCCCCTCTCCCGCGCGCGGGAGAGGGGTGGGGAGAGGGCTGTTCGTCGCTTATTTGGAATAGCCAAACCGCGCTCCTCACGCTTGCAGGGCGCATCTGCGTTTGCATACGCAGACCGTTTCGCCGGCTCGCAGCATGCTGCTCGAATTCCCGGCTACACCCTAGCACTCGCGCTTTTTTAGCCTCAACACAAGCCCGAATAGATCTCGAGCAGGCTCTTAAACCTCACCGATTTTCCGCAATTCAAATTGACTACCTATCGCGTGAATAATAAAGTACGCCAGTGCTCGAAACCAATTCATCCATTCCTGGCTGGTACGGAAAAATCCCCTCTTTGGGCGATTTCGCGTCGCGTCGCTTGCCGCAAGAATTCATTTCC
>DATLHW010000452.1:0-3810 GCA_035539675.1 Burkholderiales bacterium
TGGCGAACTATCAAGCTACGCGCCACGCATGATTACCATGAAGATTAATCCGGAGAAGATTCGTGACGTCATCGGTAAAGGCGGAGCGGTAATCCGCGCGTTGACAGAAGAAACGGGCACTACCATCGATATTCAGGATGACGGTACGGTCACCATTGCATGCTTCTCCGCCGAGGCGGGTGATGCGGCCAAGCGACGCATTGAGGAAATCACCGCTGAGGTTGAGGTTGGTAAGGTCTACGAAGGTAAAGTGGTTCGTCTTCTAGACTTCGGCGCCATTATTCAGGTGTTGCCTGGACGCGATGGGTTATTGCATATTTCCCAAATTGCAAACGAACGGGTGAACGCTGTAGCCGACTACCTGAAGGAAGGGCAAGTGGTTCGCGTGAAAGTGCTTGAAGCCGACGATAAAGGAAGGCTGCGCTTATCCATGAAAGCTTTGCTTGAGCAACCAATCAAGGTGGAAGCGGCTGCACCGCAGGAGTAAATTAAGTAAAAGTTTTTCCAGGCCACAGTATTTTTTTGGGCTGGATTAGCTGATTTGATAAGGGCCCATTTTTGGGCCCTTTCTTTTTGTGGATGAGATTTTCTGGCGAAATTATCGTGTTGGTCGAGCATGAACCGATGAATTCGCTGTGGCGAATAGAGCGCCGGGGATTCAAGAGGAGCTTTAAGTGCAGAGATCGAGATTGAGCGTGGCCCCGCCCTGAAAATTCGTAACCGGCTTGCAGCGCGTTAAAACGGAATTGGGAGTGAGTGCAACTGAATTCTTTTCGTCTTGGATTCCGCTACCAAGATCGAAATGCTTATCACGGAAGATAAACTTCGAATCTCACTCGATTATTAGGCCGACGAGATTTTTCTAGCTTCGCGATTCGCGCTTCGATTCGGGTCCCGTTGTCCATTAACCTCGCTAAATCCCGATTGTCTGCGCGGGGCACATAGCCCAGCTTTTGGCCACGCCATTCGATACGGATTGCTTGGCTATCGTGGGAATTGTCTGATTCGCGTATTAAGGTAAGTAAATGTCCGACGCGTAAATTGTTCCACACTCGTTTCCCCTCGTAATGGCGGAAACCCATGACAGTTCCCTCCTGTAGAATTTGTCGAGACTGGGAAGTTGATGCGAGCGCAGAGAAAGCGGAAATAAAGAAGCTTGCGACCGCGATGACTAGGACGCGAATTGGCGCCGAAGTGCGAAAGGATATATTTGTCATAGGCAGTTAGGAGACTTCGTAACAGCGGAATCCCCACTTTATTGGCGAGATATTACCTGGAATGCGTCAGTCGGGGAGTAGTGTGACGTATTCACGTCAAGGCAAATGATTTCTCCATGATCAAAACCTCGCTATCCCCCACTGCTTCTGCGAAATCAACGTTGGTTGGTCCCGCGATTGTTCTACTCGCGGCGACGGGCTTTTCCGCGAAGGCCATTCTGGTCAAATTAGCTTACGTTTACGAGGTAAATGCCGTAACGTTGCTTGCGCTTCGCATGGTGCTATCGTTGCCGTTTTTTTTGGCGATGGCGTGGTGGGCGGCGAAAAGGGAGCGGAGCTCTCCACTAACTCGTCATGAATGGCTATTGGTCTGTGCGATGGGGCTTGCGGGGTATTACCTTGCCAGTCTGCTTGATTTCCTCGGGCTGCAATACATCTCCGCCAGCCTGGAGCGTTTAATTCTGTTTCTCTACCCCACAGTTGTTGTATTGATCTCGGCGGCGTTTTTCAATCGTCGGATTACCAGGCGAGACGTGTTCGCACTGTCGCTAAGTTATGCGGGAATCGTGTTGGTGTTTTGGCACGACTTAAAAGTTAGTAACCAAGACGACGGGGTTATGCTTGGATCTTTGTTGGTGTTGGGGAGCGCTATTTCTTATGCCGTTTACATGGTGGGCAGCGGGGCGCTAGTCAACAAGTTGGGCAGCATTCGCTACACGGCCTATGCATCTATCGTCTCTTGCACTGCCGTTATGCTTCAGTTTGTCGGGACGCATGCGTTAAATGAATTGATTCAGCCCGCACCGGTTTATGGTTATGCACTGGGGATGGCGGTATTCTCGACGGTGTTGCCAGTTTGGTTGATGTCCGAGGGCATACGACGGATTGGATCCTCCAAAGCATCCATGATTGGTACGATTGGTCCTATTTTGACGATTGCAATGGGCTATGCTTTCTTAAACGAGCCAATAACTCTGCCGCAAATTGCGGGCGCGCTTTTGGTGTTGGCGGGGGTTGCGGTTATTAGCTTGCGGAAATGAAGGGGATATTATGCCGCCTTGCACGGCAATGCCTCGAAAGGTATTATTCCCAGGCTCTGTCAGGACCTTTCCTGGTCCTTCAAATTGTTTATACAAGAATAATAATTTCCACACCATTCTCTCTCTGGAGTACTCGAAATGAAAAAGCCCATGCGTGTAGCGGTTACCGGCGCAGCCGGTCAAATCGGTTACAGCCTTTTGTTTAGAATTGCTAGTGGCGAAATGCTCGGCAAGGACCAGCCAGTGATCCTGCAATTACTGGAGATTCCAGATGAGAAGGCGCAGAACGCACTTAAGGGCGTCATGATGGAATTGGATGATTGCGCGTTCCCCTTGCTCGCTGGGATGATTCCCGCAAGCGATCCCAATGTTGCCTTCAAGGACGCGGATGTGGCCCTTCTCGTAGGCGCACGGCCACGTTCGAAAGGTATGGAGCGCAAGGATCTGCTGGAAGCCAATGGCGCGATTTTCACGGTTCAAGGCAAGGCGCTCAACGATGTGGCGAGTCGTAACGTGAAGGTGCTGGTGGTGGGAAATCCGGCTAACACGAACGCATATATCACCATGAAGTCCGCGCCTGATCTGCCCAAGGAGAATTTCACGGCGATGTTGCGACTGGACCATAACCGTGCGTTGTCGCAGCTGGCGGCCAAGAGCGGCAAGCCGGTGGATCAGATAGAGAAACTGATTGTTTGGGGCAACCATTCGCCGACCATGTATCCAGATTATCGCTTCGCCACGGTTGGTGGTCAGAGCTTAAAAACACTGATCAATGACGATGCGTGGAATCGTGACGTATTTATTCCAACGGTAGGTAAGCGTGGCGCGGCGATTATTGATGCGCGTGGTCTGTCTTCAGCCGCTTCCGCAGCTAATGCGGCAATCGACCATGTGCGTGATTGGTTGTTGGGCTCCAATGGCAAATGGGTCACCATGGGCGTGCCCTCCGACGGAAGTTACGGTATTCCCGAGGGCGTCATGTATGGCGTTCCGGTAACCACTGCAAATGGTCAGTATCAGCGTGTCAAAGGTCTCGAGATCGATGCGTTTAGCCGCGAGAAAATGGATCTTACGCTGAAGGAACTTGAGGAAGAGCGCGCTGGCGTCGCTCATCTGCTGGGTTAATCAGTTTGTTTTAATCGAAGGCCGCCGTATTTGGCGGCCTTTTGTATTAATCTCAAGGCGGCATGCTTGAATTAGCTATGGAACGATTTCGTCTTAAAGAAATCGTTAAGTCTTATTAACCTTCTCAACTTCACATCTGGCGCCGTCTTAATCCATGTCTGACGATGCTCTCCATGACCTTGCTCATCAGGTTGGATCGGCTTTGAAATCCAATGGGCTCATGTTGGTAACGGCGGAGTCGTGTACTGGCGGCTGGATAAGCGAGGTCATTACTTTGGTGGCGGGGAGCTCTGAATGGTTCGATCGCGGGTATGTTACCTACAGCAATCGGGCCAAGCAGGAAATGCTTGGCGTTAAGTTGGAAACGCTTCTTCAGCATGGAGCGGTTTCCGAACCAACGGTGATGGAAATGGTTCAAGGCGCTTTGC
>DATLHW010000453.1:0-5850 GCA_035539675.1 Burkholderiales bacterium
TAACCAATGAAAGTTTTGTTTTTCGTAATAACGACCTTAATCATTACAAGCCTGCAAGGCTGCATCCCACTCATCGCCGCTGGCGTTGGCGCAGGGGCGCTGTCCATTGCCGATCGTCGCACCACGGGCGCACAACTCGACGACACGTCCATCGAACCCAAAATCTATACCCGCTTCAGGGAGCAGTTCGGCACATCGCAATACAACGTGGACGTCACCAGCTACAACCGTCGCGTGTTGCTAACGGGCACAGCCTCGAGCGAGGAAGTCAAAAACAAACTCACCGAAATCGCCGCCAGTGTGCCGAACGTAGCGAGCGTGACCAATGAAGTCGCGATTGGCATTCCGAGCTCGCGAGTCAAAGGCGACGCGTTGATCACATCCAATGTGAAGACGCGATTCCTGACCAGCAACGAAGGTAAATTTAACGTTAACAACATCAAAGTGCTGACGGAAAACAACACCGTTTATCTTCTCGGCATCGTTACGCAAGCCGAAGGCGAAGCAGCGGCTGAAGTTGCTCGCACCTCCAAAGGCGTGCAACGCGTGGTGAAAGTATTCGAATACATCAACGCAGCTCCGGAAGCAGCGCCGAAGACCACAGCGGCGCAATGAGTATTCGGATGACGATGGTTTTCTCAAACAGCTTATCAGGGGGCGCGTGATGTACGGGCGCCCCTCGTTCGAAGATAAGATCTGCCCCCCGGAAAAACTCGTGGAGCGTTTGCGCGAATTGCCGCGACCTTTGGTTTTCACCAACGGCGTGTTCGATATCCTGCATCGCGGCCATGTGACGTACCTCGCTCAAGCTCGCGCGCTAGGCGCGAGCTTGGTTCTGGCGTTGAATACCGATGCTTCCGTGCGCCGACTGGGAAAAGGCGATGATCGTCCCATCAACGCGCTGGCCGATCGCGCAGCTGTGGCGGCTTCGCTGGCGAGCATCGATTTGGTCACGTGGTTCGATACCGATACTCCTTACGATCTCATCATCGCCTGCCATCCGGATGTGCTGGTCAAAGGCGGCGACTGGAAGATCGAGAACATCGTCGGCAGTCGCGAAGTGCTTGCCTGGGGTGGGCAGGCGCACTCCATTCCGTTCGAACACGAACGCTCCACTACCGCAATGTTGGCGAAGATTCGCCAAGTTTAAATCTCGGCATCCCTTCCTTGAAAAGCGTCGCAAAGGTATAAAAGCCGCTCGCTATACTTTTGCGACGCTACGCCTCAAACAGTTTATCGGTGCATCGCCCCCCCCCGATGAATCCATCGCACGTCGCCAGCGATTCCGATAAAAATCAGAATTTAACCGAAGACCCCATCGAAGGGGTGTAGACTCACTCGACCGCTCATGGAGCACATTCTCAGATTCGGCAGTTGACCAGCCACCTCACTTCGGAACAACCGATGAATACTCTGGCTGCCGCGAATTCGATGCAAACGGATCTAAATTTCGCACACACCAGCCAGTCCTCGTCTGCGACACAATCGAGGCTCCACCTCACCTCTCGTTGTTTATCACTCGCAAACGCCATCAGCATCGCCGTGGTTGTAGGCGGCGGCCTAGTGCTTGTCGGCTGGCTGCTTGACTTGGATCTACTTAAAAGCGTATTACCCCACGCGGTAACGATGAAACCGAATACGGCAGTCGGTTTTGCGCTATTGGGGATATCACTGTGGCTACAACTGAATGAAGCAAGCCAATCAAGCAAAGCAGATCCCATTCGCAAACATGCCTCGCAGGCATGTGCGGTGGCCGCGATCCTTCTCGGACTGCTGGTATTAGGCGAATATCTGTTCAAAGTGGATATTGGCATTGACGAAATACTTTTTCGGGAAACATTGTTAGCCACGCAAGCGCCGCATCCAGGACGGATGGCCCCTGCAACCGCATTGAAGTTTGTTTTCTTTGGGCTTGCTTTGCTGCTGCTCAACATCGAATCTCGACGTGGGTATCGGCCCTCTGAATTCCTCGCCCTGACTGGGGTAACAATCAGCCTTCTTGCAATCGTGGGTTACGCTTATGGCGTCCAGGAACTTTACGCCACGTTTCCGTATTCGTCCGTTGCGCTACATACCGCCATATTGTTCACTACGTTCGGATTCGGCGTGCTTCTGGCTCGACCAGACCGCGGCCTCATAGCGACGATTACCAGCACACACCTTGGCGGCCTGATGGCGCGGCGGCTACTACCGGCAACACTCATCGCGCCCTTTCTTATCGGCTGGCTACGTCTAAAAGGCGAACATGCTGGCTTGTATAAGACCGAGTTCGGTCTAGCTATGCTGGTTACCAGCACCATCATCATCCTCACCACGATCGCGTGGATAAACGCCCGGTTGCTGAACCGGATGGACGACCAGCGCCATCGCGTTGACGATCAACTCGGTATTAGTGAAGAGCGTCTAAGACTTGCGGTTAAGGGCGCAGGCATCGGAACTTGGCATTGGGATCTGAAGACGAGCGAACTCGTCTGGTCCGATCGATGCATCGCGCTATTCGGTTTGCCGGCCCGGAGGCAGCCAAGCTACGAAATTTTCCTTGCTTGCCTGCATCCGGCGGACCACGCTCGCGTGGATGAAGCCGTGAAGCGCGCGTTAGCGGACCAATCCGACTATAACGTGGAATATCGCGTCGTATGGCCGGATGGCAGCGAACACTGGATCGCCTCGAAGGGGCGTGGCTACTGCGATGCTGACGGGCGCCCCATTCGGATGGAAGGTATTGTTCTTGACATCAGCGGGCAAAAAAAGGCGGATGCCGACTTGCTCGCTTCCCGCAGGGAACTACGATTGCTGTCGGCCAACATCGAAACGCTACGCGAAGCCGAGAGAACACGAATCGCGCGCGAACTGCACGATGATCTCGGCCAGCAACTGACTTCCCTCAAGCTGGAGCTGACCACCCTGAGCGCCATGCTTCCACAAGACAATGGGCCGCCAAGCGAGAAAATCCGTGAGATGAGAGCCATGATGGGCTCCGCAATTACCTCGGTGCGCCGCATAGCCGCGGACCTGCGACCTATCATGCTTGACGAGCTTGGACTTATCCCCGCAATCGAGTGGCTTTCCCATGAATTTTCCCGGCGCCATGGCGTCAATGTGGCGCTTCTGGTCGATGACGAAGAGCTTGCGTACAACGACGAGGCCGGTACAGCGCTCTTTCGTATGATTCAGGAAGCGCTCACGAATGTGGCCAAGCACGCGAAGGCCACCGAAGTCAGAATCACCATAAATCAGGACGAAGGAAATTGTGTCGTCATAGTGCAGGACAACGGCATCGGGATGCCGTTAGGCGCTCAGAGAAAACCCGGTTGCTTCGGTCTGCTGGGCATGCATGAACGGGTGCGGTTACTGACCGGCGCCCTTTTCGTCGATAGCTCCCCCGGCAATGGCGCTTCGATTAAAATCGTTCTCCCGTTACGAGCCGCCCAAACAAGGATGGAACACACATGATTTCCGTTTTGATAGCAGATGATCACACGATCATGCGTCAGGGATTACGGCGGATCCTTAGTCTCACGCCGGACATCCAAGTGCAGGGCGAGGCGGCCAACGGGCGCGAACTAATGGAGCACATTCGCAGGCAGGATTGGGATGTGATCCTTCTCGACATGTCCATGCCCGGTCGGAGCGGCGTCGATCTCATTAAACAAATCAAAAATGAAAAGCCCAAACAGCACATTCTGGTCCTCACCATGCATGCCGAAGAACAATATGTCGCCCGCGCATTCAAGGCTGGGGTGACCGGCTATCTCACCAAGGAGGGAGCTGACACGGAACTCGTCGCCGCATTGCGTAAAGTAGCAAGCGGTAGCGCCTACATGAGTGACCTTGTCTCGGAGAGCGTGGCGTTGAACCTGCGGACCAAAACGAGCGATTTCCCTCACACCCAACTGTCTGATCGGGAATATGACGTCTTCCAGCGCATTGTTCATGGACAGACGAATTCGGAAATTGCCGATCAGCTCTCGATAAGTGTTAAAACCGTCAGCACGTACAAAAGCCGTATTCTGGAAAAGATGGACATGGAAACTCCGAGCGAGCTCATCCGATATGCGATCAAGCACAAACTCTGTGAATAATGCGATAACTGCCCATGAGATTTGGGTAACCGATGAGGCCGTAAACAGGTTCTTACGCTGGTAAGGACTGAAAACATCAGGCGCATACATCAATCACTCACTGTTATCCGCCCCGGATAACAGTGAACTTGTAGGGCTTGTCCCACAACAATCCTTCTCGCTGGCCTACAAACATTTCAGCCAAGGCCGACATTCAAAGGCCAATCCATACACGTATACTGCGCCGCTAAACCATAGCCAATGGGGAGGAGCGCGTATGAAAGTTTACGTCGTGGAGGATTCCTCTCTCATGCGAAACATATTGATCAACATGCTGCGGTCCATTGATGGCGCTGACATCGTTGGCGAAGCGGAAAAAATCGCCGTTGCGATAACCGGCATCGCCAAGACGCAACCGGATGTCATTGTGCTCGACCTTCACCTTATTGATGGCAGCGGCTTCGATGTGCTCCTTGCGCTAAAAAATATCGCCCCCGAGGTAGTAACGATTGTATTCTCCAACAATAATTCACCCCCCATCCGCAGAGAATGCATGGCGGCAGGCGCTCGTCATTTCTTTGATAAGAGTGACGAATTCGAGAAACTCAGGGAAACCTTGATTCAACTATCACAGCCGAATCAAACGCCACGATAGCGACAGCGCCTTCCGCCGCACGCCGATTTTGAAACGAGTATCAAACATCCGGCGGAAGGCGCTGTCGCTTTGGCCGCTGCGCCTCCGGCTTGCTCGAAACTTCGCCTTAGGGCTCGTTTTCCGCCCTGCGCGCTGACACAAACAAACAGGACTCGAAAACCGCGTAAAAATCACGGTCATTTGTGTAGGAATGCGCCTACAGCATTTTAGGACTTCGCCGATATTCTCAGATCGTGATGTGGATCGATACTAACGCCATATGTTTGCGATTAATCTTTTTTCCACTATGGCGCGCAGGCCGACATGGCTTGTGCGAACAACCTCTTCACACCATTCCAACGACTTCATTCCACCCGAGAACTCGAGTGGACGGGTATCGGCTTGACCACAGTGCAGCGGATCGTTTCTCGACATGGCGGAAGCATTTTGGCTGAAACGGTGGAGGATCAAGGCGCAACGTTCTTTTTCACATTAGAAGATGGCGCCTGAGCTCATGGAACTCATTCCGCATTTGAATCGCAATGATGATCCCCGGCAGGCGTTGAGAATACGGCGCTATTACCTCGCGGCAGGCACGTCTGTCATGGTGATCGGCCTGTTGTACGCTTGTTATTTGGCGGGCCTTCTGGAACGCGGCGCTTTTCTGCAAGGCGCCGCCATTATTCTCTTCTGGGTATTTTCTTTCTACGCTGTATTTCGGACAGGGTTAAATCTCAGAGCGCCAGACCCAAGTCTCACCTTGCCACAGATGTCGGCGTCCACTCTCACCATGCTGTACATGATGTACGCCGCCAATGTCGCTCACGCCGTATTTCCGGTCGTACTGGTAATGATTTTTTTGTTCGGCGTTCTTCGCTTCGCCACTAGAACGCTGCTGTTTTTCTCGGCCTTCGTGATTTTCGGCGATCTCGCGGTCATCATTTTGCTATGGTACGCCAAGCAGGATAGGCCACGCGTTCAACTGGAACTGCTGCAATGGCTGACGCTTACAATCACCCTGCCCTGGTTTGCATTGATGGGCGGCTATATCCGTGCGCTACGAGAGCGGGTGCACAAGAGCAACGCCGATCTGCAATCCGCGCTACAAACAGCGCAAACCAGCGAGAAAAACCTTGCTGAAGCGCAACGTATCGC
>DATLHW010000454.1:0-7257 GCA_035539675.1 Burkholderiales bacterium
AACAACACGATGACAGCGTTTCAAAAATGCAAGAGCTAAGACGCACTAAAGTTTGATGACGTCAAACGCCATACCGTCAGCAAGCGCCGTGGAGTTCACTACGTCCGCTTCGCCTCCAGTACCTCCCACCGCTCCAATAACGCCAGCAACGCCGCATCAATCTCCGCGTACCGACTTTGCAGCTTCTTCACCTGCCCCGGATCGTCCCGATAAATCCCCGTGTCGGCCAATTTGGCGCTGATCTCCTGTTGCTCCTTCTCCAAAGCCGCTGTCTTCTCAGGTAACGCAGCGAGTTCGCGGGTTTCATTGAAGTTCAGGCGACTGCGCGGAGCCGACTTTGTCGCGGCCGCGGGTTTGGCTTCGGGCTCTTTCGCCTTGGTCGCCGCCTGAGCCCGCTGAGTCGTATAACGGGTCCAATCTTCGTAACCGCCGGCGTTTTCCGTGAGCTGCCCTCCCCCCTCGAACGCGATGACCTGAGTGACCACGTTATCGAGAAAGGTCCGGTCATGGCTGACCAGAAAAATCGTTCCGTCGTAGTCCTGCAATACGCCTTCCAGCAATTCCAGCGTCTCGATGTCCAAATCGTTGGTCGGCTCGTCCAGCACGAGGACATTGGCCGGGCGGGTAAACAGCCGCGCCAGCAAAAGTCGATTGCGCTCGCCACCGCTCAGCGATGAGACCTTGGCCCGCGCCCGCTCGGCGGGGAACAGAAAGTCTCCCAGATAGGTCATCACGTGCTTTTTCTCGCTGCCGATTTGGATGAAATCGGAGCCCTGGCTGATCACATCGAGTAGCGTCGCCTCCTCCGAAAGCTGCTCGCGCATCTGGTCGAAATAGGCGACGCTTAGTTTGGTGCCGAGCCTAACCTCACCCCCATCCGCCTCAAGCCCCCCGAGAATTAGCTTCAACAATGTGGATTTGCCTGCGCCGTTCGGGCCAATCAACCCCAGCCGATCGCCTCGTTGAATCCGGCAGGAAAAGTCACGAATAATGACTTTCTCGCCAAACGACTTGGATACATGCTCCAGCTCCGCCACCAGCTTCCCGGACCGGTCGCCGGTATCGACAGCCAGATTGACCTGCCCCACGCGCTCCCGCCTTGCCGTCCGCTCCAATCGCAACCTCTCCAGGCGACGCACGCGCCCTTCGTTACGGGTGCGTCGCGCCTCGATGCCCTTGCGAATCCAGACTTCCTCCTGCGCCAGCACTTTATCGAACTTCGCCCATTCGACCGCCTCTATCGCAAGCTGCTCCTGCTTGCGAATCTGATAAGCGCTGAAGTTGCCCGGATAACTGAGCAAGCGACCGCGATCCAATTCGATGATGCGAGTCGTGACGTTATCGAGAAAGCGTCGATCATGGGTTACGAAAAGCACCGCGCCGGTAAAACCAGTCAACAGCCCCTCCAGCCACGCGATGGATTCAATATCGAGATGGTTCGTCGGCTCGTCGAGGATCAATAACTGCGGCTCGGAAACCAATGCCCGCGCCAACGCCACCCGCTTACGCTGACCGCCCGAAAGCGAGCCAACCTTGGCGTCCGAATCAAGATTCAGCTTGCCGATCACCGTTTCGATACGGTTCGCCGCCCGCCATCCGTCGCGCTCCTCCAGAAAATGCTGCAAGTCGGCAAGTTGATCCGTCAGCGCTTCAATATCGCCATCGTGCTGCGCGAGTTGCATCGAGACGTGGTGATAGTCGCTTATCACGCGGGTGAGCTCGCCCAATCCTTCCGACACGGTATCGAAAACGGACCGCTCCGAATCGAGCGCTGGCTCCTGCGGGACGTACCCCATGGCCAGATTCGGCGCCCGCCAGACGATACCGTCGTCAAGGGTCCGCTCGCCGGCGATCACCTTCAGCAAACTGCTCTTGCCACCGCCATTGCGGCCGATAAGGCCAACCCGCTCGCCGGCGTCGATGCTTAAGGAGACCTTCGAGAGAAGAGGATGATGGCCGTAGGCGAGAGAGGCGTTATCGAGCGTAATTAAGGGCATGGGAGTACTTTCGGGCTATCAATTTAAATTGTAAGGCGTTTTGGAGTATTGGCTTTTCAGGGCAGACGCCCTAGGGGGCCTTTACTATTGAGGACTGTTAAAGTAGATGGGGCGGCGGATTGCTTCCCCGCCTTTGGCCGTATTATGAAGGCTCTTAGGGACGCGCAGGAGAATCAAGGTATAAATAATCCTAGAAACAGCGATTGACCGCTTATTGCCCTTAAGAATGTCTTACCTTTTCGAACGTTACAGCAGTTTGATGCTTCACCGAATCGGTGAGCACGCTACGCGCCCGAGTGTGCGTTTCTAGGATAATTCAAACCAGCCTGCCTTCTCCTATATGCGTTACTCGCCTGGCAATCTCGTTCATTTCCAACTTTTAAAGCACCTAACCATGGCCCTACAAATTTTTCGAACCATTTATCCAACCGTCGCCCCAACAACCTACGTCGCCGAATCCGCCGCTGTCATTGGCGACGTTGTGATCGGCGAAGACTCATCCATCTGGCCACAGTGCGCTATACGCGGCGACGTGAACTATATCCGCATCGGCGCGCGCACCAGCATTCAGGATGGAACCGTGATCCACGTCACGCATAGCCATCCCGGTGTTCCTGGCGGCAGGCCGACGATAATCGGTGACGATGTAACGGTGGGGCACCAGTGCGTTCTACATGCATGCACGATCGAGAACCTTTGTCTGATCGGCATGGGATCGATCGTTCTCGACGGCGCCGTCCTCCGCGAAGGCGTACTTCTCGGCGCCGGTTCGCTGGTTACCGAAGGCAAGGAGCTCGAAGGCGGTTACCTGTGGGTCGGTCGCCCCGCCAAGCGCGCCCGGGAACTGACCGATCAAGAAAAAGCATGGTTCGAATATTCGGCTCGGAATTACGTAAAGCTTAAGAACGATTACATGAAAGGGTAGCGTTCGATTTTATCAATCCAGTCGCTATCGCGCCCTGAACACGTAGCGGCACCGCGATGAAGAGCGCACCAATTGAGCGCAAAGGAATGTCCGCCGGACCCACTTACGTGCAGCAAGGAGCACGGTCAAAGACACACTTTAGGAACTTTCGGGCCATGGCCTTGCCCAAGAGCAATGCTTTGTAACTGGCATACCTAATGCTTATCTAAAGACGCGGTCTTACGCATACAAATGCAGCCGCCCGCATTCATAAAAATCATTGAATTTAGGAGAAGCATGATGAAGTGCAGCCACGGATTGCCCTTTGAGGCCCGATGCGGAGAATGTCTGACCGAAGCGCTTAAGCGCGAACAGGCGCGCAGCGCTCAGCTTCTCGCGGTACAACCGGCACCAGTGAAATCTCGAGACGCGGATCACAATCACGTCATCGCCAGTCTCACCCTCAAACACTTGCCTTCTCTGCACTGAATCAAGCCACTTCGGGCTCTGACTTTAGTGCGCGCTCTCGCGCAGGCAAGCAAAAAAACGAACGGAGCGGCATTCGCCGCCCCGTTCGCCCTTCTCCTGGTTGAAGTTTATATTTTTTATACTCCAACTCCTCCCACTTACTCTAACCTTAATTAAAACTTAAACGATACGCCCACAGAGAACAAATCGAAGTCGCCTTCACCAGTCGTCGCATCGTCGCCCAAGCTGCTATAACGTTCGTATTCAGCACGAATTCCAATCGATTTGGTGGCGTTATAAATAGCGCCTACGCCAAAAACCGGGCTCCAGTTTTTCTCGCTATCCGAACCGCTGGCCGTTCCGCCGGGCCCCGTCGCCGTCACGTCCACCTCCACCTTGGCGTTGACCATGCCGATCTTGCCAAACAACGAGAAGGAATCATCGATCGGCAGAATCCCCAACGCGTTGATGCTCACGCCCTTCGCTTCCCACTTTGCTTGCGCGGTTCCGCCAGTGAAAGTCGCGTCATACTGGAACTCGCCCAAATCAACCAAGCCGCCTTCAATTGCAAAATTCGGACTGAACTGATAACCGAGCTGAAGCTTGAACCCAGTATCTTTCTCATCGACGCTGGAAGCGACGCCAGCCGCGCCGGCGCTTCTCAGCTCGTCGTCAAGCGAGCCGCTATCAATATCGGCGCTGGTGCGGCCGAGAGATCCCGAAACATAAAAATCTCCAGCAAAACTAGGAGCGGTTACCGCAAGCAGGGAAAGCAACGCAAGAGAACGAAATTTCATGTTATTACTCCGTGAATAAAAAATATCTAACGTTGAGCAATGAACATCTATCAAATAAGCCGCCAAGCAGTCCATTTCTTGAATGGGCGATAAATAACCCACCCCAACACGAAACGGACATCCTGACGCTCTCGCCAACTTGATGCATGTTCAAATCAAAATCATCAGAAAACGTCTGCCACATAAAGCGCCGCGAATTTTGCATGACCCGCCTGAGATTGGAAATAATACAAATGGACTACACCAAAGGCATTAGAGACAGTTACTTATCTTTCTTAATTCCACGCCAGCCCTTTACGCGTTGTCGATGCAACTTTCCTTCTCAATTGAAGGCATCTAGAGATTTTTGAAAACGATATGCGTAGAATTCTTGCGGACACCGATGGGCGGCGAAACGATGGACGAATCGCCGCAGCCGCCCAACAACAACAGAAGGCGCTGGCAAAGATGGAAATCATTTCCTCCTGTCGGCTTATAAATACTCGAATTAAGTAAAAAACAAATGGAAAGCACAAACCTCATGGATAGTTTTGATATCGACGAATTAGTCGCTCTCGCCCGGTTCGATTTGGATAAGGGCGACTTGAGCGAAGCATTGTGGAAACTCAAGAAGGTCATCGCCACTAACAACCCACCAGCGGCAGCGTTGAGCATGGCCGGCCGGCTCTATGCCCAACTGGGTCTATGGGCTCGCGCGCAGCAAATGTTCCGACAATACATTGCGATTGAGCCCAGCGCGATTAACGAAAACTTCCAGCTTGGCATGGTTCATTTCGACGCAGGACAATCCGCCGAAGCATTGAAGATTTGGGAAGGTCTATTAAAGAATCACCCAACGCATCCTCCCGCCCTTTTCTACCGGGCGCTTTTATTGGCGGAAGCAAATCAAGTGATGGAGGCAAGACACTCGCTCGACATACTGCTGAAGTCCGCCCCGGCTGACAATTTGCACTTCAAGCAAGGCAAGGAGTTGCTGGCGTCTCTCGACGCGCGACAGGCGATGGCTAACGCCACCTCCGCCGTTTCCACGACAAATGAGGAATTTACCCTCTCAACCAAAAATTTCTACAGAACCGAACACTAATAGCCGTACATTCGGCTGTCCATTCGATCAACCGACCACGACATACATAAGGGCATTGGACCCAATGCCCCATTCTGATAGAGTTTCCCCAGGCATAACTGGGGATCTCTATATGAACCAGCCAGACAACAAACACGCCGCTCACGATCCAGACCCTGAAACACACCAGACCCTCCTCCGCATAGTTCAAGAGCAGTACCAAGCCTCCGACTACAAAATCGAAATCGCCGGCGGTGGGAAAAGGGATGTTTACGCGAAGGCGTTGCTGGAAACAAATGGCGGAGAAGGACGAAAAGCCTACTTCAAGGTCGACGGACGCCAACGCTTGCCAACCATTCTGGTTTTAAACAGTCAGCTTCTCGCGAAATGGGAAATCGCCATTGGACAGAAATATAGAGTGTATGTCCCGGGCGGCGGACACAGCGCGACGCTTAGGCCAGAGTAAGCTCAATCAACCGGCCGAAAAAACAATTCAGTGTAGGAGCTCAATTCAAATCCAGCGCATGCCGCTTCAAGTCTTCCAGCGACACCGCCTCAAGCGCTTGTTCGTGCGTTGCGCCAAGAACAACAGGGGGAGCGCACCCCGCATTGAGCGCTTCTTTCCAACGGAGCACGCTCAAACACCAACGATCACCAGGCTTTAATCCGGGAAAGCCGAATTCGGGCAATGGCGTGGTGAGATCGTTGCCTCGCGATTTCGTATATTCGAGGAACGCCTTCGTCATCCGCGCACAAACCACGTGCTCGCCTTGATCGTCCGGCCCTGTTTCACAACAGCCATTGCGATAAAAGCCAGTGACAGGCGAATCAGAACAGCTATCCAATTCCTCGCCAAGAACGTTTTTAGCGTTATCCATGAAAACTCTTAATTGTTGCCAGCGTGAACGACCGCATCTTCGGTGACCATAACGCCGGACGGCGAATCGAGCCGCTCAACCTTGACCTCCACATCCATTCCCAGATAAACACCCGTATCGCCATACCATGACCCCGTAAGCGGCGCCGCCTGACTGGGATCCCGCGTATACGCCACGCGGATGAGGCTACTCCCGCCAAAAATCGAATTGGTGGGGTCGAATCCCACCCATCCGGAGCCGGGCAGATAAACATGCAACCACGCATGCGTCGCGCCAGCGCCAACCAACTCACCGCCCTCCCCGTCTATCGATGGGTTATAAAGATAACCCGTGACAAAACGAGCCGCCAATCCCAACCGGCGAACAGCCTCCATCATCAGCAAAGCAAAATCGCGACACGAACCGGAGCCGAGCTTCAATGTTTCATGGGGCGTCTGCGTTCCTTCCGAATCGCGCTCAATGTAAATGAACTGGTTTTTAATCGCGTTCGTAATCGCGATCAACAGCTCGCGAGTGCGAGGACGCGATTCGTATTGAAAAAACTGCCGTAACCATTGGTAAAGCAATCCCTCCGGATCGGGGTAATGAGGACGCAGCAACGCGCCCAGGTCAGCCACTTCGTCAGGAGAATAGTCGAATGGATATCGCTCGGCATGCGGCACGATCGGCAATTCAATCGGATGCACGCCTTCGTGGGCGATCGTAAAACGGCAGGCGACGCGAAGATGATCGGCGGAGCCCCATGGCGTGATGATCATCACGTCGTTGGAGAACACGTCAAGCACCCAGCGAGTATCGCTTCTCAAACTCACGTCCACTGACGCGTTCAGCACCCGGATGTCATGCCCAGGGCGCGGCCGAAACACAAGCCGATGCTCGCCGAAGGTAACGGGCTTGGCGTAGCGATAAGTGGTGACGTGCTGAACTTCGATTAATGTTGTCATGACCTTCTTTTGTTTGAAACCTGCCCCACAGAGCCTGCGTGCATGGCGGAGCGCCGGGACTTCGCAGTCGGCGCGCCTATGGAGAATGTTACTTAGCCCGGATATTTCGTAAATTCGCGAGATGATCGCGCCGGATTTTGATTCGTAGGGGAATTTTGTGAAGGAACGGCGTAGTTATTCATACGCCCGACGGAACAAAATTTTCC
>DATLHW010000455.1:0-3988 GCA_035539675.1 Burkholderiales bacterium
TCGTCGTAGCGCAGCTTCACGCCGATGGTCTTGCCAGCATAGTTTTTGCGCTTGAGATCGTCGCCGAGGCGCTCGCACAACGCGAGGAGGATTCGGGAAAGGGCGTCACGATCATGTCGCGGGTCGAGGTCGCGTTCGAAGGTCGTCTCGCGGCTCAAGGATTTCGGTTCTCGCTCTGTCACGATGGGACGTTCGTCACGCCCATGAGCGGCGTTGGAGAGCCAGGCGCCATAGTGTTTTCCAAAATGCTCGATGAGCATATCGGCCGAGGCGTGGGCGAGTTCGCCGATATTGCGGATACTCAATGCTTCAAGTTTGGCGGTTGCGCGAGGACCGATGCCATTGATCTTGCGGACGGGTAGGGGCCAGATTCGGCCCGGGATGTCGGCGTATGTAAGCACCGTGAGGCCATCCGGCTTTTGTAAATCGGAGGCGATCTTGGCCAGCAGTTTGTTCGGGGTAATCCCTATCGAGCAGGAGAGGCCGGTTGCGCGTAGAACGTTGTCTTTGATCCGTTGGGCGAGCGCGACGGTTTCTTCCGGTACGTCCGTCAAGTCGATATAGATCTCGTCGATTCCCCGGTCTTCCATGCGCGGCGCTATCTCGATGACGGCTGCTTTGAACAGCCGTGAATAACGTGTGTATGCCTCGAAATCCAGGGGCAGAAGAATGGCGTCGGGGGCAAGAGCCGCCGCTTTCATCAATCCCATACCCGAATGCACCCCAAAGGCGCGCGCCTCGTAGGTCGCTGTCGTGGCGACGCCTCGGCCGACGTAATCGCGCAGACGCGGGAAGTCCTTTGCGTCTTTCGGTGCGGACGAATCCAGCCGTCTTCCACCGCCGATTACGACGGGCAGGCCTTTTAGCTGGGGATATCGGAGTAATTCCACGGAGGCGTAGAAAGCGTCCATATCCAGGTGAGCAATGCGTCGTTCCATGGGATCAGTTATGTTTGTTGGCGCGCTTGAACCGCCATTCTTTTGGGCGTCTTCAGCGTGAACTCCGATGTATTCCGGTGGATTAAAATAAAAGTCATGACAAAGCTCGTAATTCTTGATATTCCCCTTGGTTAGCGGCACGATGCGAATATACGGAAACGACTTTATGCATCATCATTTGGTAGAGTAATCGCATCGGACTTTCCGGGCCATGGGAATCGGATGCTAGTGGTCAGTCACGCTGATTTTTTCTGTAGGAGCAAGCTCCGCTCGCGATTGCGTCCAGGGTCTCGGACGGAAAACTGACGCAACTCTACAGATGGGACATGGAAACATCGCTTCGCGAGCAAGCTCGCTCCTACAAATTCAACGTGACTGACCACTAGTGGTCGCTAGAGCAGTTTTGGGAATGTACAACGATGGAGAAAAATCATGAGCAAGGCTAAAGACACAAAGAAAATGGTGAAGAAACCGGCGCTGAAAACGCCTGCGGAAAAAAAGAAAGCCAAGGAAGCCAAGAAGGAAGAAAAAGATCGTAAATCAACTTGATGTAGTGAATATCGCCGGTAGCCCGGGTTGACAGAAGCGTAATCCGGGAAAAATAGTTTGTCGCGAAAGAGTTCGCAAGCGTTTGTTGTTTGTCTGAACTGATCCGCGAGTCATGAAAGCTGTACGGCGGGCGGAGCGAAAGCCCCGTCCGCCGATTGGATTTGGAAATGCCTACGTACAACATCACTCCTGCCCGATTGCTGGTTGCTCAGCAACGATTCCTCTGCGATCACCCCGAAGTGGTTACTCTTTTGCAAGCGATAACCGCCCGACATGCGGGCGCCGTCGGCATGACCTTAGAGCAGTTTCAACGTACTGAATTGGACAGGGCGATTGATCGCGAGGCCAAGGTGAAACGTATTAGCGCCACCGAGTTATTGCTCGGTTATCTTTCGGGTTTGTAGAAATTTCCGGTAATCCCGAATAGTGGTCAGTCGCAGTGATTTTATCGGACGGATAGGGCGGAAAACGCTATCGCTTTTCCGCCTACCGCTTTAGTAGGCCCCCATGTAATCCCGTTTACCCACGTCCAGGCCGTTATGGCGCAGAAGCGCATACGTGGTGGTGACGTGGAAGAAAAATTGCGGCAAACCATAGCTGAGTAAATAACTCTGGCCGGTGAATTTCTTCTCCTTCGGGGTGCCAGGGCGCGTAATGATTTCCCGTTCTTTGCTCGCTTCGAATTGCGACGGCGTAAGGCTGTCGAGAAGCTTTAACGTCCGTGCAATCAGCGCCTGCAATTCATCGAATGATTGTTCTTTGTCGTCGTTCGTCGGAACCTCGACGCCAGCGAGACGCGCGGATACGCCCCTAGCGAAATCGCAGGCGATTTGGACCTGGCGGCTCAGCGGGAACATATCGGGGAACAAACGGGATTGCAGCAGTGCGGTCGGTTCAATCTTCTTTTCAGCGCAATGAGCCTGGGCTTTATTCAATAGTTCGTTCAGGCTGCCTAGCATTTGTTTGAAGACGGGGATGGAGGCTTCATACATTGAAATCGTCATGGGTATATATCTCCTGATTGGCTGCGATCGCTGGAAATTGGGATGCTTTGATGCGTCGTTCACCGGCTAATGGCGACCAATTGGGCGCTATTTAGCGGGCGAGGAGGAATTGATTCAATGAATGGGGCGAGTGAAAACGAGAGCGCGAAAGCGCTCCCGCATCCTTTCCCTTTCGAGTTTTGTCTCTAACTCGATAGGGAGTAAAACCCGATTTTTCAAAGCCCTGTTAGATCCAGGATTCCCTGACCATTGGGTCGTCCCGGTCGCTGCGTTCGAGTCTGAAAAGCCCCTTGGGCAGTTTGCTTCGCACTTCCACGAGGGTATTGCCGACAACAAATTCGGAGGTGAGTTTGTTCAACTGGAACCGGCGCGCCACATACACGTCCGGAAAGTCGGGCGGCGATTCATAAACAACCCAAATTGTGCTGTCGTCATCGGAGGTGCTGTCGTTTTGATTTGCCATTTTTTCTATCCGAGAAAAGAAATTCGACCGCTATATTAACCCGGATGTTTCAAAAATTCCGCAAGCGGCGGCTGCGCTTGCTATCCGTAGTAGAATTTTGCGCCTCCACATACGCCAAAAGCTCACTTTTCCCCCACCATTTATGAAGCCTGTTCTCTATACGTTCCGTCGCTGCCCCTACGCCATACGCGCTCGCTTGGCGATCAAGGTCAGCGGCATCGAGGTCGAAATGCGCGAGGTCGATCTGCGCAACAAACCTCAGTCGATGTTGGCGTGCTCGCCTAAGGGAACGGTGCCGGTCCTTCAGCTTGCCGATGGCGCCGTGATTGAAGAAAGCCTGGACATCATGAGGTGGGCGTTGGCCATTAATGATCCCCACGGTTGGATGGAGGGCGGCAGTGATTTGTCCGTCGAGGCGCTGACTTTGGTCGATCAAAATGATGGGTCCTTCAAGCGTTATCTCGATCGCTACAAATACGCCGAGCGGTACCCGGAACATCCAGCTGATTATCACCGGGAGCAGGCGGAAGTTTTTTTATCCGAATTGGAGAGTCGCCTGGGCAAGCATACATATTTGACGGGGGAGCGGCCTAGCGTTTCGGACGCAGCCATTTTTCCATTTGTTCGCCAGTTTGCTCATGTGGATAGGGAGTGGTTCTACGCCTCCCGTTATGAGCGCCTCAAGGTTTGGTTGGATGGGTGGTTACAGTCGAGTTTGTTTGAGGCGGTGATGCGGAAATAATCTGGGCCTTGTGGATAAAATTAGCGTGCGTAGAGCCACGAATACGCTCTCTCCCTTGAGGCATTGGTATCTTCCACAAGTCCGCGTTAAGCCCCTCTCCCCTCAAGGAAGAGGAAATATTCCCACCATTTAAATCAGAATCTGACCCGCTCGCCCGAAGCGATAAACGGTCCTGCGGTGTCTCCCCATGCGCGGCGGTTGACTGAGGTAAGGACAAGGCGGTTTACGGCGGCCGTCCGCTTCCAGTGTTTGGTCGTCCGCCACCGCTTTCCATAACCCACCGCGAACGGGA